>JAHWKK010000004.1 GCA_019347945.1 Acidobacteriota bacterium
AGATCGCCGCGATTCTCGGGCTGCGAAGCTACGGTCATGTCTCGACGCTCGTAAAGCGGGTGGAAACGGACAGAAATCGGATACCGGGCCTCGCGCATCTGATCGATTCATGCATCACGACCCTCCGCGCGCACGCGCCACCCCTTCCGCCACCCGAGGTTCTCATCCGACAGCTGTTCTGAATCGCCTCGCCACGGTCGAGGTGTGCCTAGTCAGGGCATTCGCGACGCAGTATTTAGTCGCCCAGCTGTCTCAACGCCACTTGTCGATCGCTCTCACGAGCAACAAGCGACGCTCCTGCATCTGGATCGGCTCCTCGTGGAAGACATCGACGGTCAGATTTGCGCGACTGAACCGAATAACGAAGGTGTGACCCTCTGTGCCGCTCTGTGCTCTCTGTGCGCCCTCTGTGCGCCTTGCGCAGGCTGTCAACCGGCTGCAATGTCCGAAATCAGCGGCAGTCGCAGATGAAACGTGGCGCCTTTTCCCAACTCGCTTGCCACTTCGAGACTACCTCCGTGGGACTCGATCATCTGACGGGCCACTGCGAGACCGAGGCCGGTACCGAGCCTTTTCGTGGTGAACAGTGGTTCGAAAATCTTCTGAACGTGTTCCGGCGGAATTCCGGCGCCGGAGTCGCTCACACTAAGTCGAGCCGCGGTCTGTTCGTCGTTCAGCCTCAGAACGACCTGGCCCGATCCGCCCATTGCATCGCGAGAGTTCGAGACCAGATTTGCGAGTATCTGATGGAGCTGATCATGATCGACCCTGACCATCATCTCTCGTTCCGGGACTTCGAGCTGGATATCGATCGTTGGTCCGGCCAGCGACTGCAGCAGGGGGACAGACTCAATGAGCCATTGACGCAGATCGATCTCGTGTAGCAAGGGTTCAGCGGGTCTTCCATAGCGCAGAATCTGCTGGATCAGTCCCTTTGTCTGCTTGACCGACGCAAGGATCGCAGTCGCCGCTTTTTTCTGCTTCGATCCTTCCTCTGCCATACGATGAAGCAGTTCCGCGTTTGGCGCGATACCCATCAAGGCATTATTGAACTCATGAGCTACCGTCGACGCAACCATCCCGATCGATTGGACCCGCGCGGCGTGCTCGAGGCGGCGCTCGGCTTCGCCAAGCCGTTCTTCCGCCCTGATCGTCTCTGTTACATCGACTCCCACGATTCCAATCCCCGGCTGACCCGACAGCATCGCGACAGGAAATCGGTTGACGATCCACTTGCGATTCTGCAGGCCGAATGCGTCTGACACGGTAGAGAGCTCCGCCCGCCCATTCCTCAACGTCTCCAGATCGATTCGATCGGCCTCCGCCGCAGATGGATCGTCGGAAACCCACTCGGCTGAAGTTTTTCCAATCGGATCTCCATGCGCCTCCAGAGCATTCCGCCAGGCGGCGTTCACGAACTCGTACCTGCCGGAGGATTCCTTCAGCGCGACGAACAGTGGTGAGTAGGCCAGGAACGTCTCCGCGACATAACTGAACTGTCGGTACTCCAGGACGCGGCGGACCTGCCGCCCAAGTGCTTCCAGCGCCAGTCGCTGCGAAGAGGAGAGATCCCGGGGCCGTGAATCGAGAACGCAGAGGGTACCGATATTCAAGCCGCTGCGAACGCTCAGTGGTACGCCCGCGTAGAACCGGACGTATGGGTCTCCCATGACCAGCGGGTTATCTCTGAAACGCGGATCCTCGTGAGTGTCGCTGACGACCATCATCGAGGAGTCATGGATCGCGTAAGCGCAGAATGCCTGGTCACGCGGCGTCTCGGTCAACTCTAATCCAACTCTGGATTTGAACCATTGTCGCTCCTCATCGACGAGAGATACCAACGCCACCGGAGTCTGGCAAATCTGAGAAGCCAGAAACGTCAGATCGTCAAACGCTTTCTCTGGCGTCGTGTCGAGGATCCCGAGACGGCGCAACTCTGCCAGACGTTCGTTTTCGTTTGGAGGTAGCTTCGCCTCGGACACGTAGCTGGTAAGAATGCCAGCCGAGTGCCAGTTCCGAATTCAACCGGTTGAAGAACTTCTGCTTCAGGAGGCATTGAGTGGTCCGTCACTAATACGACGACGGCGCATGCTCGGACCCCGACTTCCTGGACGTGAACCCCGATGGCGCTTCAGCTAAGGCCGGTCCTCACGTTGCGTGGAGGGGTCGGTCGATTTGTACAGGCGATCGACCGACGCTCTGCGGGGACCCAGCTTCTTCTTTTCTTCCGCGGAACGGGGCTCTTCGTCCCATCCCATCTTTCCGACTACCAGCTTCGGTACGTTGATGAAGATCCAGTCCTCGGTCCGCCGTACGATCGCATCGATCGGAATGTAGAGGTCTCGATCGCGAATGATGCCTCGCGGCACGACGATGTGATCGGCGAGCTCACCTTGCCCGCGCACGACCTTACCGACCTTGCCGATCTCCCCATGATCCGATCCGTAGACGGTGTCGCCCTCAGCGATGGCCCGCTCCCGATTCTGCCCATTGATGGCGGCCAGAATCTCGTCCACTTTCATTACCGCATTCGAGATCAGCGGGTAATTGATGCGGACCGAAGCCTCGTACGCCGGCATGTTCTCCGCGCCGATCGCATCGGTGACGAACGTGACGTCGTAGCCGTGCTCGACCGAATGACGTCCGGTGGATTCGCAGCAGAGATTCGCCGTCATCCCGGCGATGATCAGGTGCTCGATTCCGAGGCGGTCGAGATGTTGTGGCAGGTCGGTCTCGAAGACGTCGCTTCCCTTGTGGGGTTGCAGAATGACGTCGTCGTTCTGCGGCCGCAGCTCCGGATGGAAGTCGGCTCCCCATGACCCGGCGAGAAACATCTTCCGCTCGAACATGATGCGGTTGATGCCACTGCGGCGCTGCCACTTCGAGTCGAGGTAGTCCTCCTCAGTGTAGGCCATCGGGCCGAACAGGACGGGAATCCCTCGCTCCCTGGCCCCTGCGATCAGTCGCTTCAGATTCGGGACCACTTCATTCATCTCTACCGTTCCCTTCGTCAGCTCCCAGGCGGCTCCCCCGGGTGAAAGAAAGTCATTGACCGGGTCGATGACGAGCAGTGCGGTCATGCCGGAACGTTCCGGTAAGTCTCGTGCCTCGGTCGCGAAGATGGCACTCGTAGCGGCGTCGTTTCTGTCTGCTTGATTCATCGTGTCCTCCCATGTGGAGGACGTGCATCACCGATGCCGTTGAGCTCGTGTGTTGCGGGTGCGACAGCGGACCCCCGCCTGAAGACGGAGGCTACAGATCCTCCGACCGCTTCGCGGGCGGACCGCGCTGGGACTGCTTCTCTGTGCGCAGCTGTGCCGACTGGGAGGGTGGGGGAAGTTGGGGTCACAGCCAGAAACGCAACTTAACGAGTGGCGAGTGGCAGTCCGCCGGGTAAGATGATCTCCGGTTTCCACCGCCTGGGTCCCGCAGACAGAAGGTTCTTCGGCCGGCCGTTCGCGTGTCCCCTTCGGGATCCCGCCGCCCTCACCCCTCATGGCCGGCAGACAACTCCGCATCGATCCCTGGTGGGATCCACGTCACCCCATGGGCGATTTCCGACGTGCCGTGGCGGCGAGGTGTGACCCCAACTTTATTTTATCTTCACTCCAGCGCTGTATACTCCGCTGCTCTTTCGGTCTGACCGGGTCAGGATTCTGATGCTCAAACGCCGTTTGCTGCTCATCGCTTTCGCTCTGGTCGCGCTCCTGGGATCGGTGGTCGTGCTCTTTTTCGTGGGAGTTGTCTGGCCGCTCCGGACTCTGGAGCCGATCCGCACGAGCACCCCGCTGGCGATTGTCGATGTCACGGTGATCGATGTCCCGTCCGGCACGACCAGGCCTTCGCAGACCGTTGTGATCGACCGCGGCCGCATCGTCGAGACGGGCGGCCGCGATGACGTCGTTGTTCCTTCTGATGTAACGGTCATCGACGGAGCCGGCCTCTATCTCCTGCCCGCGCTATGGGACATGCATACCCACGTCTATGCGGTGAGCCCGATGCTTGACCTTCCACTGTACATCGCCTACGGCGTGACCAGCGTGCGCGACATGCAAGGGTGTCCCCAGCCGGATGATCCGTTCATAGCCTGCGCCTCCGACAAGCGCCGCTGGAGCAGTGAAGCGATTGCCGGTGAGCGCGTCGGGCCTCGCATCGTCTCCACGGCCAGCTGGATGGCCAATGGCCCCGGAATGGTCGACCGGCTCGGAGATGTCCCGCTGTACTTCGATACCGCGACCCCGAAGCAGGCGCGGCAATTCGTTCGCCACCATGCGGGGAGCGTCGACGCCATCAAGGTCTACGACCGGCTCCCACGCGACGCCTACCTCGCTCTGGTCGCCGAGGCGAAGAAGCTCGATCTCGAAGTGGTCGGGCATCGGCCGCACGCGGTCAGCGCGGTTGAGGCCGCGGCGCATCAGAAGAGCCTCGAGCACGCGCGTTTTCTCCTGCACGAGTCCTTTCCCGGAAGCGAAGAGCTCCGCTCCCGCGCCGGAACCTCCGGGTGGCGCGAGGATCGCCGCCGAATGCTCGACGAGCACGACCCCGTGATGGCGGCAGCGATATTCGAGGCGATGCGCGAGCATGGAACCTGGTATGTCCCGACTCATCTGACGCGATGGTCGGACGCCTGGGCCGATCATCCTTCCGTCCGTCGGGACCCGCTCCTCCGTTATCTCCATCCCCTGATGAAGCGTCAATGGCTGGAGGACGTCGACGAAGTTCTGGCCCGGGATCCGTCACCCGAGGCGAGAGAAACGTACCGTGAATTTCACCGAAAGGGGCTCGAGCTGACCGGCGCGGCTCACCGCGCGGGGGTCCGCATTCTGGCAGGGACCGACTACATCGTTGCCGGCGCGGATCTTCATCGCGAGCTCGAGCAGCTCGTCGCCGCCGGGCTCACTCCGCGGGACGCACTCTACGCGGCCACCGTTGCCCCGGCCGAATACTTCGGTGCCGAAATGAACTACGGGGCGGTCGCCCCGGGAAAGGTGGCCGATCTCCTCCTGCTGGACGCCAACCCGCTCGAGGACATCCGCAATACCCAACGCATTGCGGCGGTGGTGTTCCAGGGCAACCTGTACGATCGCGAAGCGCTGCAGACGATCTCGGATCACGTCGAGCGCCAGGCGCAGAGCTGGACGGTCGGATGCAAGATGATCTGGCGGTTCGTCCGCAATCCCGGTGGATATTGAGGAAGTCAGGGTCGCCAGAGTTCTAACTTAACGCCCCACGGATCCGCTCCATCGATCGGCGAAGACTGCGGTCACACTGGAGAAGAAAGTTGGGGTCACAGCCAGAAACGCAACTCGACGAACTGGTTCGCGCACCATCGTTCTGAATCCGGTTCGGTGTGGTGCGGTGACCTACGCCGGAGACTGGAAATGAGCATATACCGCGCAGCCTCGTCCTCGCGGAGTCAAGAAGCTCGAGGGAAGGCCGGTGCGGTGGAGGCTACGGACCGGCGACTTCCGGAGGCCCTCTTCACCTGCTGAAGCGGCTTCCTTCAAAGCGAAGATCTGAACGCGGCAGGCTTCTCGATGAAGAACTTCATGCGCATCTGCAGAGTCTCTCCGAATCCGACCGCTGCCTCGACCTCTTTCGGAGGGCTTCGAACCAAGAGCCATCGGACGGGACGGAAGGTCTTCGCAATGCTCGCCTATCGGGAGTGCGGCTTGACGATGCAGATGATCGCCGAGTATCTGGACGTCTCGGGTCAGGGAGTCTCTGAAATGATCCGCGCCGCAGAAGAGCTGGAACGCGGCAACGGCATGTGGAAGTCATGGTTTTACCGTACATTCGTGAGGTCGCGCAGCCACGTCTCTCGCCTGGCGCCTTCGCTTATAACTCACCGAGTGACTTGTAAGTCTCCGGCCTGCGGTCACGGTAGAACTGCCACACGTTCCGCACCTCGCGAATCTTGTCGAAGTCCAGGTCAGCAACCACGAGCTCGTCCTTGTCGCGTGATCCCTCCGCGAGGAACTGGCCGCGCGGATCGCAGAAGTAGCTCTGGCCATAGAACTCGCCGATGTTCCAGGGAGCCTCGATCCCGACCCGGTTGATCGCACCGATGAAATACGCATTCGCAACCGCGTGCGCCGGCTGCTCGAGCTTCCAGAGATACTCGGAGAGTCCGGCCACCGTAGCCGAGGGGTTGAACACGATCTCCGCTCCATTGAGCCCGAGCTCCCGCGCCCCCTCCGGAAAGTGTCGGTCGTAACAGATGTACACGCCGACTTTCGCGTACCGCGTATCGAAGACCGGGTACCCGAGGTTCCCGGGACGGAAGTAGAACTTCTCCCAGAAGCCGGGCGCGCAATGCGGGATGTGGTTTTTCCGGTACTTCCCCAGATACGTTCCATCCGCATCGATCACTGCCGCCGTGTTGTAATAAATGCCGGTCCCTTCTTCCTCGTAGATCGGGACGACGATGACCATCTGATGCTTCTTCGCGTACTCCTGCATCAGCTTCACGGTGGGACCGTCCGGGATTTTCTCGACCGCCTCGTACCACCGCGGGTTCTGCTCGGCGCAGAAATATGGTCCGGTGAAGATCTCCTGCATACAGAGGATCTGGACGCCTTGTTTCCCGGCCTCGTCGATGAGCTCGAGGTGCTTTTCGATATTCGCTTCCCGGATCGTCTCGATCGGGTCATCGACGCTTCCGGCGACCTTCGCCTGAATCAGTCCACATTTCACGATTCTGCTCATTCATGCCTCCTCAGAGAGAGTAGGGGTCGAGGGAGTCTCGCCGGTCCGGCCTTTCATCAGCACAGCATAGAGTATGAAGCTGATCGAAAAAGTCACGAACCATGCGTAGGTGTAGAGTGCATCGAAGAGATTCGGGTCGGCAACCTGCCCTCCCGCAGTCGTTGCCGCCCGCAGGAAACCGGGAACGACCGGTGCGATCGCAATCACCAGCGCGATCACGGCGCGCCCGTTGATCCCGTTCCCGTAGGAGTACCGGCCCCGCGGATCGAACAGGTCGCGCAACCCGAGGTTCCGCCGGCGCAAAAGCCAGTAGTCGGCGATGAGGATTCCACCGATCGCTCCCATCATCCCGGAATAGCCGATCAGCCAGGTGAAGATGTACGCCGCCGCGTCGGCATAGAGTTTCCACGGCATCATCAGAACGCCGATCACTGCGGTGATCAGCCCGCCCATGACGTAGCTGATCTTCTTCGGATTGAGATTCGAGAAATCGTTCGACGGCGACACGACGTTCGCGGCCATGTTCGTCGAGATCTGTGCGAGCAGAATGACGAAGGCCGCGGTGATGATCAGTCCCGGCCCGCCGATCCTCGAGATCAGAACCACGGGATCCCAGATGGCTTCGCCAAAGATCACGAGCGTCGCACTCGTGACCGCCACACCGATGAACGCGAACGCGGTCATCGTCGTTGGCAGCCCGAGCGCCTGTCCCAGCATCTGCGAGCGCTGGCTCTTCGCATAGCGCGTGAAGTCGGGAATGTTCAGGCTGAGGGTGGCCCAGTAGCCCACGCTCGCGGTCAGTGCCGCCGGGAAAAGCGTCCAGAACGGTGCCCCACCCCTCTGCAGCCGCTGCGACTCGCTCAGCACGTGTCCCAGACCGCCGCCATTCACGATCGCCCAGACCAGCAGAGCGATGCCTCCGACGAGAAGCAGTGGAGCGGCAAAGCTCTCGAGATGCCTGATCGCCTCGATTCCGCGGACGATGATCGCAACCTGAATGGCCCAGAAAACAAAAAACGCGATCGCTTTCGATCCGGGAAGCGTCGCCCATCCGCTCCACGCCGCTCCCATCAGCGCGTCGAGCGCGAGTCCGCCGATCCAGGTCTGGATCCCGAACCACCCGCAGGCGACGATCGCGCGCAGAATCGCCGGAATGTTCGCTCCCCTGACGCCGAAACTTGCGCGGCAGAGCACCGGAAACGAGATGCCGTACTTGGTTCCGGCGTGCGCATTGAGCACCATCGGGATCAGCACGATCGTGTTTCCGAGCAGGATCGTCACCATCGCCTGCCACCAGGCCATCCCCGCTCCGATGAGCCCCGATGCGAGCGTGTAGGTCGTGATCACGACGCTCATGCCGATCCAGAGCGCCGCGATGTTGTAGGTCGACCAGGTTCGCCGCGACGGCGGGGTCGGCGCGAGATCGGGGTTCCAGAGCGGACTGCCGGTGAGGTCCTCGCTCTCGTCGAGAAACTGCAGTTGTTCTCCGACGGGAAGGTCGTCAACGGTTCCGGCGATCGACATCGTTCGTTCTCTCCCTCTTCGTTTTCTTCAGCGGCAGTCAGCGCGGCGAGTTGAACAACCCTCGTTTCAGAAACGTGCCGTCTCCCTCCCTGCCGACGAATTTCCCATTCTCGACGACCACACGACCGCGCGAGAGCACGGTCCTGCTCACGCCCCGCACCTTCATTCCCTCGTAGGCCGAGTAGTCGACGTTCATGTGATGCGTCTCGGCGCTGATGGTCATCTCCTCATCGGGGTCGAAGATCACGATGTCCGCGTCCGACCCAACGGCGATCGTTCCCTTCTTCGGAAACAGCCCGAAAATCTTCGCCGGCGCGGTGGAGACGATCTCGACGAATCTGTTGAGACTGATCCGTCCCCCCAGGACACCACCGTTGTAGACGAGGCTGAGCCGGTGCTCGACACCCGGTCCCCCGTTCGGGATCTTCGAGAAGTCACCCCGGCCGAGGTCCTTCTGCTCCTTCATGCAGAAAGGACAATGGTCGGTCGAGATCACCTGCAGATCGTTGTACTGCAAGCCCCGCCATAACTCCTTCTGATTCTCCCTGCCGCGGAGAGGCGGAGTCATGACCCATTTCGCTCCCTCGAATCCTTCTTTCTCGTACAGCGAATCATCGAGGAACAGATACTGCGGGCACGTCTCGGCGTACGCTGGGATTCCGGCGTCGCGCGCCTCTACGACCTTCTGCAAGGCGTCATGGCAGCTGAGATGGACGATGTAGACTGGCGATCCCGCCATTTCGGCGATCGCGATCGCCCGGCCAGTCCCTTCCGCCTCCGCCTTGGTCGGCCGGGTCAGCGCGTGGTACTTCGGTGCCGTCCTCCCTTCCGCCAGCGCGCGTTGCACCATGACGTCGATGATCACGCCGTTCTCCGCGTGCATGCAGATCAATCCGCCCGCGTCTCCCGCCGTGGTCATCGCCTTGAAGATCGTCGCGTCGTCGACCAGGAAGACACCGGGGTAGGCCATGAAGAGCTTGAAGCTCGTCACCCCCTGATCGATCATCGATTTCATCTCACCGAGCCGCTTGTCCGGTAGATCGGTGCAGATCAGATGGAATCCGTAGTCGATCGATGCTTTCCCCTCGGCCTTTTCGAACCATACGTCGATCGCCTCGCTCAGGCCCTGTCCGTGGTACTGAACCGCGAAGTCGATGATCGTCGTCGTTCCACCGTGCGCCGCGGCGATCGTCCCTGTGCGGAAGTCATCCGACGACGAGGTCCCGCCGAACGGGAGATCCATGTGCGTGTGCGGATCGATGCCGCCGGGGATGACGTAGCAGCCACTCGCGTCGATCAGCTTGTCCGCTTCCACATCGATCGATCTGCCGATCATCTCGACCGTCTCACCATCGATCAGCACGTCGGCGAGGTAGTCGTCGACGGCAGTGATCACCCGCCCGTTTCGAATCAGCGTCTTCATACGCTCATCTCCTCCTCACTCATGGATGAACCGATCGGAGCGTGACCCTTCATAGAGCCCACGGCCACGCGTCGAGCTGCGCCCGCCTCACACCAACGACGAGAATGCGCCATCCAGCGCGTCGACGAGCTCATCGATGTCAGCCCGCGTCGCAATCAACGGCGGTCCGAGCCGGATGACGTTTCCGTAGAGCCCGCCTTTTCCGATCAGCACACCGCCCCGCCGCGTCTCTTCGAATACCTTCAGCACCGCTTCCGGAGCGGGCTCCTTCGTCGTTCGATCCTTCACACATTCGATCGCCTGCATCAATCCCATCCCGCGGACGTCACCGATCACGGGGTACTTCTCCTTCAATTCCTCGAGTCGCTGGCGGAGGTACCCACCGACGACCGCGGCGTTTCGCGGAAGCTCGTTCTCCTCAATGACACGGATCGTCGCCAGGGCCGCCGCCGAGCTCACCGGATTTCCGCCGAAAGTCGAGAACGTCAGCGACGGGTAGGCGTCGGCAATCTCCCCGGTTGCCACCGTCAGCCCGATGGGTGCTCCGTTCGCCATCCCCTTCGCGGAGGTGATCACGTCGGGCTCGACGTCCCAGTGCTCGATGCCGAACCACTTGTCACCCGTGCGCCCCCATCCGGTCTGGACCTCGTCGGCGATGAAGATGCCGCCGTATCGTCTGATGATCGAGGTGACCTCGGAAAAGTACTCCTTCGGCGGGGTGATGAAGCCGCCGACACCGAGAATCGGCTCGGCAATGAAGGCGGCGATCTGGCCGTCGGTCGTGGTCTGGATCAGCTCTTCCGCGTCTTTGGCACAGCGGATGTCGCATGAGGGGTAGCTCAGGCCAAACGGGCAACGGTAGCAGTACGGCGCCGCGAGATGCTTGATTCCCGCCACGTGCGTGCCGCCGTGCCGCCAGCTCGCATGACCCGCCGCGCTCATCGCGAGCATCGATCGGCCGCTGTAGGAGTGGCGGAGTGCGATGATCTCCTGGCGGCCGGTGTAGAGCCGGGCGAGCACGATCGCGGTCTCGTCCGCCTCGGTTCCGCTGTTGGTGAAGAAGCTCTTTTCGAGGCGGCCCGGCGTAATCTCCGCGATCTTCTCTGCGAGATCCGCCTGCGGCCGGTTCACGTAGAGGGTGGAGGTGTGTGCGATCTTCCGGGCCTGATCGATGATCGCTTCGGTCACGACGGGATTCGCGTGTCCCACCGAGACCGTCAGCACGCCCCCGAAACAATCGAGATAACGATTGCCGTCCTCGTCCCAGACGTGCATTCCCTCGCCTCGATCGAGAACGAGCGGCTCTTCGTAATAGGTCGTCGCACAGCGCCAGATATGCTCCCGATGCTTGCGAAGCGTCTCTGACGAGCGTGACGGCGAGGCCGTCTCGCGTCCAGCCGCGGCGGTTCCCGGCTCAGCCATCCATCACCCCTTGATCACCGCTTCGGCGGTCTCCTCGCTCGGTGCATACCCTTCCTCGTCGTAGCCGCCGTGATAGTCGCGGCCATCGGGTCTGCGAATCTTCGAATGCGTCACGATCCGGTCGCGGAGCAGACCGCGGAAGTCATCCAGCCTGCTCCAGCCGCGATCGCTGTTGCGCTCGATGAACGCCTCCATCCCGCCGGTCAACGTGCGGATCACGTTCGGCCCGATCGCGTGATCGAGCATCGCCGCGGTGCAGACCTGGACCGTTCCGCATCCGAGCAGAAAGTAGTTCAGTGCGTGGTCGAAATTCGAGACTCCGCCGATGCCGGAAAACTCCGCCTCCGGAAATCGCTTCGTCATCTGCGCCATCTTCGCCAGCGACAGCGGGAGGATCGCCGGTCCCCCGAGACCACCCGTCGAGACCAGGCCATCCACATTCATTTCGAATTCCAGCGTCTCCGGGTCGACCAGAGGGAGCGAAGTGAACGTGTTGGTCGATGCGATGGCATCCGCACCGCCCTTGAAGGCTGCCTCCGCTTCGATCGTGATGTCGGTCGTCGTGGGTGTCAGTTTGCACCACACCGGAACCGTCGCGACCTCCTTCACGACCTTGTTCACCAGCTCGCACAGTCGTGCGTTCCGTCCCACGTTGGAGCCCATGTCGTCGCGGTCCATGTGCGGACAGGAGAAGTTCAGCTCGATTCCGTCGACTCCTTCGTCCTGTACTGCTCTGGTCAGGGTCTGCCAGTGCTCGAGCTCACGATCATTCTCCGACCCTGCCATGATCGAGGCGATGAGCATGTGATCCGGATAGCTCTTCTTGATGTTGCTCAGCCGGCCGATCCACCATTCGAGCGGCTTGTCCGAGATCAATTCCCAATTCCAGGAGGAGTGAAGTACGGATCCGGGCCGCTTCTTCATCGACAGCCCCGGACTGGCTGCATCGGCGCGGAGAAACTTCGTCTTCGGACCGGCGACATTGACCACGGGATGCATTCCGATGGTCTTGGTGACCACTCCCCCCCAGCCCGCTTCGAAGGCGCGCATGATGTTGTTCTCCGACTCGGTTGGAGGCGCCGATGACAGAAGGAACGGATTTCTGAATCGAAGCCCGGTGAAAGTTACTGAAAGATCTGCTGCCATGATTGCCCCCTCATCATTACACCCGATCGCTGTACGCTGAGCGCGATCCGGGTTACGACATCCAGTTCACGCCCGCTTCCCGGTTCCACTTGGTCGTGAACTTCTTCGTCTGCGTCCAGAGCTCGATCGATCCTTTCCCGGTGATGTCGCCGACGCCGAATTTCGATTCGTTCCACCCGCCGAACGGAAACGGCTCGCGCGGAACCGGTACGCCGACGTTGATGCCGATCATGCCGGCGCTCGCACGCTCCATCACTGTCCGCGCGGTCCCGCCGCTCTCGGTGTAGACGGCCGCCGCGTTGCCATAGGTCGAGCGGTTCTCGATCGACAGCGCCTCGTCGAGGTCGGAGCTCCGGATGATCGCCAGAACCGGCCCGAAGACCTCCTCCTGTGCGATCGCCATTTCCGGGGTCACGTGATCGAGAATCGTAGGACCGACCCAGAAACCGTCCTCGCGGCCCACGGGGCTGTAGCCGCGACCGTCGACCAGTACTTTCGCTCCCGCCGCCTCCGCTTCGGTGATGTAACGCTCGATCCGCTCCTTCGCTTCGCGCGAGATCACCGGGCCCATCGTCTCACCCGGCACCACGCCGGTGACGACCGCCTTCATCCGTTCGATCACCGCATCCGTTTCGCCCACCGCGACCATCACCGAGGCTGCCATGCAACGCTGCCCGGCACACCCGGACATCGAGGCGATGACGTTCGACGCGGTCATCTCCACATCCGCGTCCGGCATGACAAGAAGATGATTCTTCGCTCCACCCAGCGCCAGCACGCGCTTCAGATTCGAAGTGCCCCGCTGGTAGACGATCTTCGCGACGCGCGTCGAGCCGACGAAACTGATCGCGCGGATCCCGGGATGGTCGCAGATTGCCTCGACGATCTCTCGATCCCCGTGGACGACGTTCAACACGCCTTTCGGCAAACCCGCCTCCGCGAGAAGCTCAGCGATCCGGCGCGCGCTCAGCGGAACGAGCTCCGACGGCTTCAGCACCATCGTGTTGCCGAGAACGAGCGCGTTCGGGATCGACCAGTTCGGAACCATGTTCGGGAAGTTGAACGGAGTGATCGACGCGACGACGCCGAGCGGAAACCGTTCGGTACGGCACTCCACGCCCCGGCTCACCTCGAGAACCTCGCCCGGCACCAGTTGCGGAAGCGAACAGGCGAACTCGCAAAGCTCGGCCGACTTCAGAACCTCCGCCCGCGCCTCGTCCGGCACTTTCCCGTTCTCCTCGTGGATGAGCGCAGCCAGCTCTTCGAGATTCGCCTCGAGCAGAGCTTTGTAGCGATAGAAGATCGCGGCGCGCTCCTTGATCGGCGTTGTGGACCACCCCGGGAAGGCTGCCTCCGCCGCGTCGACCGCTCGAGCCAGGTCCGCGGCGCTCGACCGCGGCACGCGAGAGATCACCCTTCCGGAGGTCGGATTCGTCACCTCGAGATGATCACGGTCGACGCGCTCGAACTCCCCGCCGACGTAGTTCTCGACGTCCGGGTACTTCGGCGACACTTTCGATTCGGCTGCGACACTCATCACGCCCTCCGATCTGGAGCCGGGCCTCAACGGCGAAAACAACGATTATACCCCTCGAATGTCCGGGTCGGGCCGCCGTTGGATGTCGCAGCGCTCGTTACGGCGAGATCGGATCTGGTGGATCGCGCAGAACGGCCGAGCCTCGCCCGCGCAAGTCGACGCGGCACCACCTCAAAAAGCTCCGGGAGGCCGATTTCGGCCTCCCGGAGCGTGATGCGTCGATGAAGTGAATCAGAATGAGACGCGAAGGCCCAGGCGGAGCTGCCACCGGGAGCGCGTGTCCTGGGTGGAAAACTGGCGGCCAGGGTTCAGCGCGCCGTTGAAGCTTTCCCGGTAGATCGACTTGCCGGTCGTGGGGTCTTCCCCGCGATAGGTGACGGGTGTGTACGTCTGGAAGCGGACGAACTCCATCACGCCCCAGTCGCTGTCGAGGAGGTTGGCGAAGTTCATGACGTCCAGGTAGATGTTGGTCAGGGTGCCTGCGAGCGGAACACCGAACTCGTAGTGGAGGTCGATCTGCTGGTTCCACGGTCCGGTCGACTCGTTGGCCGAAAGGATTCTGCCGGCGGTCGGGTCGATTCCCGCGCTCTCGAGAAAAGCGGCGAGCACGCTGTAGTCGACCACCTGTCCGGAGGAATTCTGGATGATGACCTCATCCGCGGAGCCCGGAACAAAGAGAAGATCGTTCGAGAACAGACGGTCCCTGTTCGGATCGCCGCCCATCAGAAGCGAATAAGGCTGCCCCGACGAAGCGTCGAAATAGAGACCGATCGTCTGGTTGAAGATTCCCGTCGTGAACGTGTAGCTCCCACTCGCCACGACGCGCTCACTGACCTCGAAGCTCGAACGATAGGTGTCCTGCTCGAAAAGGTCGCCTCGGGTCGGGTGGAACTGGAAATTCGAGATTGCGCGGCTCGACGTCGCTTCGAACGCCGTGGTGGCGTCCTGATTGGCGTAAGAGGCCGACAGAGTCACGCCATTGGTGAACGGACGCACGAATTGCACCGTGTACATCGTCGCGTCGCCCTCGTTCGTATTCGTCAGAAGAATCGCATCGCGAATGGCGGGGCTGACGTTCGAATAGGTCGGACGCCCGTCGAGAGGACTCGTGCCGGTCTGAACGCGATTCACGTTCTCGTAGAACACGTCCTTCTGCGTTTCCTCCAGGATCACCTCGGCCGAGCCGCGAATACCCCACGGGAGCTCGCGATCGTAGCCGAGGGTCGCGCGAAGAACGCGCGGCATCTCGAAGTCGGGATCGATCAGGTCGACCGAGAAGGCGCCCCCGGCGGCGGGAAGATCCTTGGGCTGGCTGTTCGGATCAGGATTGAACAGCGGCATGCACGAAGCGCTGAAGCAGCTCAGCGCCGTCTGCTCGACCCCTGTGTTCCCGTAGGCGTTCGAGATCCAGACGTACGGCGTGCGGCCGGCGAAGACGCCGACGCCGCCACGAAGCTGATGTTGAACGAACCCGGGGAGGGCCCAGTTGAATCCGACCCTCGGCGAGATGACGACGTCTTCACTCGGCGCAACGGCGGTCGAGAAACCGATCGCCGGTGGGACATCGGGATTGAACGATGGGGTGTCCGGAAAGTTCGGCTTGTCCGCGCGAAGCCCGAGATTCACGGTGAGGTTGTCACTCATCCGCCAGATGTCGTTCACATAGACGCCGAGCCGGGAGGCCTCGAACTGCGTCGGGCGCCGGGGATCGGCGCCGTTGGCGAATGTGATGCGATACTCATCGGCGATGCCCGACCGGAACGCGTCGAGGTCCGGGAAGTAGTAGTACCCCAGCGCCTCGGCCATGAAGAGATTCTTGAACTCGAAGAACTCGTTGTTGGTTCCAATCACGAGGGTGTGATCGCCTCGGACCCAGGTCAGGTCGTTGGTGAGCTCGAGGATGTCCTGATCGAGCGCGTTTGCGCCCGAGAAACGTTCGGTTCCGACCCGCGCTGCTCCTCTTCGAGGCCCGGTGCCGCCGATCTCGACGGACGGGAACTGAATGGGTACCGCACGCTGGTCGCGGATGGTCTGCAGACCGATTCGTGCTTCGTTGAACACTGAGGCGCCGAACACGCTGTTCAGCTGGGCCACGGTCGAATTCGTCTCCGATGTGAACGTATAGATCGCGGTGGGGAATGTGAAAACGCTCGTCCCACGCGAGCCCGTGTTGTCCCGTCCGCCTTTTACGTAGTTGTGCCGGAGGGTGAAGTTGTGGTTGTCGCCTGCGTTCCAGTCGAGACGACCGAAAAAGAGGTCGTTCTCGGTGATGCTGGCAATGTCCCCGAGCCCTCCCGGATCGTAGCCGTATGTATCGATCAGGAAATCCCGCAGAGCGACGAGGTCGACGTTGCCCTGATACTGGTTGCCGGTCGTTCCGTCGGCCGACACGCCGGTGGGTGCCTCGCGCTCGTTGATCTCGGCATTGAGAAAGAAAAAGGCGGTGTCGCTGACGATCGGTCCGCCCAGGCGGCCGCCGTACTGATCCGAGCTGAAGTTCGCAATCGGTCTGTCGAAGGGACCGTCTCCGACGAAGGACTCGTCCCTCTGGTTCCAGAACAGCGATCCCTCCAGCGAGTTCGAACCGGAGCGGGTAACCGCGTTGATGCCGCCGCCGGTGAAGCCGCTCTGTCGAACGTCATAAGGTGAGACCACGAGCTGCAGTTCCTGAATCGCGTCGAGGGAGATCGGCTGCGTGTCCGCCTGGCCTCCGGGCGTACCGGTGGCGGCGAGGCCGAAGAGGTCATTGTTGACCGAACCGTCGATCTGAATCGTGTTGTAGCGGTTGTTGCGTCCCGCAACGCTCATGCTCGTCGCGCTCGAATCGAACGGTGCGACGTTGAACAGCGGGTTGGTTCGCGCGAAGTCCTGAAGACTCCGGTTCACCGTCGGCAGTGACATGATCTCCTCGGTGGAGACCGACGAGGTCGAGCCGGTCTGGGCCGGATCGATCAGCTCCGCGGTCGCCGTGACCGACACAATCTCGGTGACGACCGCCAGCTGCAGCGCCATCGAAACCTCCGTGGCGGTACCCAGATTGACCATTACGCCCGTCAGCTCCGAAGTCTGGAAGCCACTCAGGCTCGCGCTGATCGTGTAGGGGCCACCGACGCGGACGTTCGGAATGAGATAGCGGCCATTCCCCCCGGTGACCGCCGAGTAACGGCTCGAGGTCGGGGTGTGAATCGCCTCGATCGTGACGCCCGGCAGCGCCGTACCGTCGGCAGCCGCCGTCACGGATCCCGTCAGCGTACCCGTTGTCGCCTGCGCGAACGCGGCTGACGGGACGAGAAGAATCAGAATCGCGAGAGCGGAAAAAAGTGTGAATCGTGAATGTGTTTTTCTAACCGACATCGAGTTGTCCTCCTGCTGAATTGAACTGTATCGAGCGTCACATCTTCGATTTGGGTTCGTGCGAATGGTCCGGCTCGTGGCCATTCTATCCTGCATGGACAAAATGGCCACGAAACTTTCCGCTCCGTTCTGCGGCCAAGGTGACCCTCGATGCGGGGACATGCGCGCGCCACGGCAAAACGGGCTGGCCCGAAGCCCAGCCCGTTTGATCATTGCCGCTGTCGTCCCGACTACCTGACCCTCACCGTGCGGGCGATGCTGATGTCGATCGCTCCCGTTCCGCCGAGTGCATCGATGATCTGGACCGTGTAGGTCCCGGGCTCGGAGACTGAGGTCACGACACCGGAGACACCTTCGAGAAGGCTCTCACCGGAGGCGAGGAGATCTCCGAGGGGTCCGAGGACGTTGACGGTGAGCGGATGGGACGCGCCCTCGACGATGACCGAGAGCGCCGTGTCGTACTCGCTCACCTCCACGGTACGGACGACGCTGCTGTTGAGCAGTCCGCCCATGTCGGCGGTGCTGTTCGACGTGGCGCTCCGCGACTCGACCGCCGAAGCGTCCGCGCCGCCACCCTCACAGCCGGCGATCCGGAAGCCGTCGACGAAGGCCGCGGCGTTCGTCGGGACGAGGACGACTTCGTGCACCCCCTCGCCGAGATCCGCGTATGTCCTGGAGGCGCCAAACAGCGGCTGCGTCCCCGTTCCAGCGTAGGAGATCTGATCGCGCAGGACTCCGTCGATGTAGAGATCGGCGCTGCCGCCATGCTTCGAGGTGGCGTAGAAGTACGTCACCTGGTCTCCCTCGAAGACGACTCGGACGCGCGAGCTCTGCCCGTCGCTCTGCCGCGCCATCAGCCGGTGGTAGCCGCCACTCGACGCGCCGCCGTCCTCCTTGAAGTGCCACCCGCGGCCGTACTCGACCGCCGGGTCGGAATCGTCAATATCTTCGGTGAACGTCGTGCATTCCGCCTCGCCGACCACGCTGAACGCTGCACTTCGGGTCCCGGAGATGCCGTCCATGTTCGTGACCGTCACGTCACGTGGTCCCGCCGCGGCGCCGTGGGAGACCGAGATTGTGGCGACGAGCCACGACCCGCTTCTGTACTCCACTCCGTTGACCTCGATTCCCTCGCCGAACGACGCTGTGGCACCGGGCGAGAAATCGGCGCCGAAGATGCTCACCTCGAGCTCCTGCCCCCGCTCGGCGGAGGAAGGATCGGTCTCGATGACCGTCGGTGTGTCGCCGGTGACCCAGAGGTCCGGGTTGTCCGGAATCCACAGTTTCGTCGTCGTCCCCTCGACCGTCTCCTGAGGTGTCGGATCGGCCGTCTCGTACGTGGCGGTCGGGTTGCCGTCCGCATCGAATGTAGTGAGCGAGAACGAGTTCACGCGTCCCGAGCGGTTGATGTACCCACCCTCCTTCACGGAGAGGAACCACGGGTTCGTCTTCGACGGCGGGAGATACGACTCGACCTCATGAGTCGTCGTGAGGTCGATCGTGAAGTCGTGCTGGCGATTGCCCGTGGTCGACTCGCCCGGAACGACCGTGACGGTATCCGCCTGAAGTGCGGACTTTCCGTCGATCACGAACCGCGCGCGCTCCACCTGCGGGCCGGTGCCGAGCAGCACGAGAAGATCGTTGTCAATCGCGTTGTGGGTGATGCTGTACGACAGACGCGCGACGGGGCGCGGTTGACCGAGCGTGACGGCGAGCGCGGGCTCTTCGATCGTTCCGACCGTCGAGTCGGTCGAGGTGTGCGCGATGCGATACCAGTACGTCTTCCCCGCCTCGACATCGGTATCACGGAAGCTGTAACCGTTCCGGTTGTGCGTCTGCTCGATGATCGCGCTGCCGATGCCCGGAATCGACGCTGCCGTCACTCTCTCGAAGACTCCCGGCGCACCGTTCACATCCTCGGCGCGATCGATGTCGTATCCCGCCAGATTGATCTCGCGCTGCGAGGCCCACGTCACGTCGATCGCCGCGGAACCGTCCGAGGCCGGCTCGGCATGGATGTAAACGACCTGCGTCTGCGAGGCAGGGTCGCCAGCGAGCCGGAGCGCTTCCTTCACCGCGGCATACGCGTCGATCTGGCCCCACCCCCCCGACGGATGGTAGTTCGGATCCCCCTGCGGGAAGGGATCCGCGCCGGCTGGTGTCTTGCCCCAGTCTCTCCGGTGCTCGCTCGTGTGTTTGAGGATCTCCCACACCTCTCGCGGTGCGAGTGACGGGTTCGCCTCGAGAATCAGCGCGACGATTCCTGCCGCATGCGGCGTGGCCATCGACGTGCCGCTGAGCGGCTTGTACTGCCTTCCGTCGGTGGTGAGCATGCCGTCCGCGGACACGATGCCCGATCCGGGCGCGGCGACGAGCGGCTTCATCTCGTCCTCGAAGTCCGCGTCTCCGTCGCTCATCCGCGGCCCCTCGTTCGAGTAGGAGGCGATGAGATCGTCCTGGCGCGTCAGCGAGTTCTGGTCCGCGATCGCGCCGATCGTGAACGCCTTGTCGGCGGCGGCAGGCGACGGCATGTAATTGGTCGCGCGGTCATTGCCTGCCGCGACGATCGGGAACAGGCCCGCGTCGAACGCGGCGTTGATCGCACGAGAGCTGGCATCGGTGCCGTCCGACTCAGTCAGAGTCCCGAGGCTGAGATTGAGGATCCGGATGCCGTACTTCTCCTTGTTGAGGATCGCCCATTCGACCCCGTCCGCCGAACCGAACCCGGCACCGGCGTCGGAGAGAACCTTCTGATCGACGAGCAGCGAGCCGGGCGCATTTCCGCCGAACACTGCCGTGGGACCGCCGGTCCCGATCGCCGTTCCTGCCACGTGCGTCCCGTGCTGGCTCCGGGGCCCGCGGTCGATCGGGTTGATACTCTGGTCGGGCGGTGTGTTCACTGCGGGCTGGCCCGCGTAGAAGTCGCCGCCGGCGATGAACTTGCCGGTAAACGCTTCGTGCCCGGGGAATCCCGTAAGAGAATCGGGCTGATCGTTGACGCCGGTATCGAGGATGCTGACGACGACGCCGCTTCCGGTAAACCCGAGGTTGCCCTGTACGGTCGGGAACCGCTGGAACCGGCTGTCGACCACGCCCGAGGTCTTCCCGGCGACGTTGTTGACCGGATACATCATCTCGATCGCTTCGACCCGCTCGACATTCGGCAGCGATGCGACGGTCTCGATCTCTCCGAACGTCAGATTCATCCGGACGTAGGGGATCGTCTGATATGGCCTGAAGACTGCGGTACTGACACCGCTCGAGCTGAGATTCTGGAGGTCGCTGTCGGTCGGCTGATGCTCATAGCCGACGTAGACGCCATACCGCAGCACCCCGTCGGCATCCCCCACGGCGATGATGAGGCGCCCGAGCTCCGTATCACCATTCTCGTAGGCGGCGGCGAGGCCGGAGGCATTCACCTCTTCGATCCGGTCGTCGATCCGATTTTCGTTCTTGTCCCAGACCCAGCCGAAGGCCGGGGTGGCGGCCATGATCGTGATGCAGATCGCCATGATGAGCCGCAGCGGTATCGTTGAATTTACTGTCACGGGATCCCCCTTCGTGAGCTCTCGATACGGAGAGAGCGGAGTATTTTGTGGTTCCGATTACCGTAATGGTAGTGATACTACCTCGGTCGAATGGTGGCGATGCTACCATACCTCGGTAGCCGCGAGAGCACCGGCGATGCCCCGAGTCGCTTCCGGTTTGACTCGTGCGATTTGGTTACGCGCTCCGAACGATTCAACAAAATAGAATCCTCGGGATCCGGCACCTTATGAATCGTACTGTGGAGCTATTGAAATGCGCATCGGAGACCTCCAGATGTTCCTTTTATGGAACTGATCGCTAAGAGGCTCCTGGGTGCGCCGGTTTCTCAACCGGCCCCGGCTCCGAAGGCGGCCCGGACCCTCTTTCCTCGTTTCCAGGATCGTCACCGCCCCTCCGGTGATAATCTCCCAGGCCCTGCCCCCTTCCAGGTTTCCACTATCATCCCGACAGATGAATTCTCCTCCCGCGGCCACTGACGATTCACCAGCCGGGCTTCCGTCAGAGTTCCAGCTCGAGCTCGATCCCGAAAAGCGAGAGCGGCAGCGGGACCTCCGGGGACGGGCGCTCCACGCGGTGTATGTTCCGCGACTCCGGCTGATCGGGAGCGTGATCATCTGCGCATGGCTCTACCTCCACATGCGCTTCATCTCCGGAGGGTCGTTCGGTGAGTGGGCTTTCGCCTCGGCGCTCCTCTTTGCCTGGGGTGCCGCCGCCTGGATCATCCTCTACCGGTTCTATCGACGTCGCGCCCGCTTCGATCTCGCTCATTTTTTTCTTGCCGGCGATCTCTTCCTCTGGACCTATCTGATCTACATCACCGGGGCCGAGCGAAGCTGGCTGTTCATCCTGCTTTCCGTCCGGGCCGCGGATCAGTCCCCGACCACCTTCCCCAAAACGCTTTACTACGCACACCTCGGCTTTTTTCTGTACCTCGCACTGCTCGGATTCATGTATCTGCGGGGAGAGCCGGTGGACTGGGGACTCGGCTGGACCAAGGCCGGGATCATCTACGGCTTCAACCTGTATCTCGCGCTGGCTGCTCGTACCATGGAGAGAATGAGAGGGAGGATGTCATCGGCCATACGATTTGCGATCGAGCTGATCGGCGACCTGAAACGAAGCGAGAATGAGCTTCAGGTGGCGCTCTCGAGGAGTGCAGAACTGGAGCGATCTCTCGCTCAGGCGCAGAAACTCGAGTCGCTCGGTCAGATGGCGGCAGGAATCGCACATGACTTCAACAACACGATGATGTCGGTCCTCCCGTGGGCGAATCTGATTTCGAAGAAATATCCGGACGATCCTGAGCTGAGCCGCGCGTCCTCCCAGATCAGCAACGCCGTCACGCGCGCACGCGAGGTGACATCCCACCTGCTTGGCTTCGCTCAGCCGAGGCCTCCCCAGATCGAACTGGTGGATCTCGAAGCGCTTCTCGAGCAGCAGCTCGACACATTGCGTCTCTCCGTACCGGAGAACGTACGGATCGAGATCGAGCGGACCGCCAGCCCGTGCATGGTCGCGGTCGATACTGCTCAGTTCGCGCATGCGATCACGAATCTCGTCCTGAACGCTCGCGACGCTCTTCCGGAAGGGGGCGTGATCACGTTCCGCATCAGGGATGCCGAGCCTCATGAGCAGGGAAGAGCGGAGATCCACCCAGGCTCCCACATCGCCCTGGACGTTGCCGATACCGGAACGGGAATGGACGAAGAAACGATGACGAAGGTCTTCGATCCGTTCTTCACGACGAAACCGTTTGGGCAGGGTTCCGGGCTCGGACTGGCGGTGGCACACCAGATGGTCACTCAGGCGGGAGGGATCCTGTCGGTTCGATCCGAGCCGGGCCGCGGATCTGCCTTTACGATCCTGCTTCCCTGTGCAGAACGTGCGCTGCCGCCCTCCGAGACCCGTCCGGTACAGGAAGAAGCTCCGCAAAACTATCGCGGTGTCGACGTCATGATCGTCGATGACGACCCGGCCGTCGGGGAAGGTATTCGAATCATGCTCGAGATGACGGAAGCGAATGTGACCCTGCGCAGCTCCGGACGCGAGGCGCTCGAGTTGCTCGACCGTGGCTTCCATCCCGAGCTGATCATTCTCGACATGGGAATGCCGGAGATGAGCGGTGCAGAGGTTCATGCCGCCATCCGAGCTCGCAATCTCCGCATTCCGATCCTGATTTCTTCGGGTTACGGGGACCCGAAGCGCCTCGATCAGATCCTCGGCGACGACGCGACCTTTTATCTGCAGAAGCCGTACGAGCTCAACGACCTCCTCGCCATGATGCAGCGCGCCCTCGGCTCGCGATAGGCGGCGCGCCTCCCCGATCCATCGAAGACCGGAATCCGGATCCCCGCACCGTCGCCCTGAAGTCTCGCGGAACACATCGACCCTGAGACCGCTCCCGAGGACTACCAGCACCGTTCGATCGGCCCGTTCCGCGGAACGCCGGAAGATGCCGTCGCGAAGATGGAGGAAGCTCTCGGGCGCATGCACGACCGAGATCGCCGCGTTCGACCCGCTTTGCGGCTCTCATTGGAGGAGGTGGCGAAGGAGACGGGCTCGATCACGTCATCTTCGACACGGCCCCGACCGGACACGCGCTCCGCCTCCTGAACCTCCCGGCGGCATGGGACGGCAGAGCGATTCCGAATTCTCGCCACGGTCGCTCGAACCGTCCCTCCGGCACGTCAGGCCACAGTCCCGGCAGAAGAGCGGTCGCCACCAGCCATCCGCCCGGCGAGATGAGATAGCGACGACCAGAGGTGCAAAGTGTTCGGTAAACATCTCACACGGTTTTCGTCAATCGATCCCAGAACGGCGATTCACATTCGCCGCGGTGTGGTTCGATGGAGATGAATCGGCCCGTCTGGCGAGAGTGCAGCCGACAATGGCCAGCACACACGCTGCTGAAGCGTAGCGAACCATCTCCCCGGGGTTCTCGGATCTGAGTGTTCCGAACGCGGACGATGCGCCGCGAATGCCTGAGAGCGGGACCGTATCCCGGTTCAGGATCGCTTCGGTAACGACCGCCGAAGTTTCTCCGTGGAAGGGCGCGATCTCCGCGACTCGCCCGCGAGAAACTCGAGATTCTTGTTCACGACGAATGAGAGAATTTCTCGGCTCGAGTGTTCGGAGAATACCCGCGGAGCCGGAACCAGACTCGTCTGCCGAGGAAGGTCCTTCAATGCTTTGCGCGCTTCCAGAGTGATGTAGGTAGGCTCTCCAGGCACGATCTGATCGAGATCATCACGACCGGCGATCAGAACGCGCGGTCGTGAAGTGGCCCGGATCGCGGAGAACATCGAATTGAACTTCGGCTCGAACCTCGGATCTCGTGCGATGAACCATACCGGACCTTTTTCCGTCAGCCGTCCCATCTCCCCGAGGAACTCCGGTCGGAGCGATACGACGATCTCAGGTCTCTTCAGCTCCTTCGCCGTTTCAGAAATCTGGGACGAGTGGAACGACGTCGTCACGAGCAGGTCGGCTGTTCGCAGATGCCGAAGTGACGCCGGCTTGTTCAGATCCTCGATGTTCAGAGGCCTGGTCTCGATGCCGTAATCTCTACGGAGCTCCTCGCAAAGACCGGTGAGTTGATCGTCATTGCACTCGATGCAGCAGGCCCGGATTCGAACTGTCTGTAGGCACCGTGCCAGTCGCTCGGGAAATTCCGTCGCCGGGATGCCACGCTCGAGCACCTCCGTGAGCAGATCGACCATCCAATTCGCGGGCTGCAGACTCGCGAGAGCTGCTCCGACAGCCGCGACGTACACGCCTGATCGAGGTCGCATCTCGACGAGCCCTTCGGAGGCAAGCTGCTGATAGCCGGCAAGCACCAGGCGTGGGTCGGTCCCGAGCTCGGCCGCCGTGCTTCGTACACCGGGTAAGCGGGTCCCAATCTCGAGAACTCCAAGGTGAAGTCCTGAAACAACCCGCTGCCGGAGAGCTCTCGTGATTTCGTGTTGTCGGGGCATTTTGTGGCGTGATCTGCATCAGCGGGAGTCCAATACAACAAAGTTCGCCTCTGCCTCGATTCTGTAGCACCAATAATACAACAGTTGGTGCCCTGATTGCACGCCACAGAAAAGGATTGGAAAGGAGATCTACATGAACAGACTTATCAGCACGGCGGCGTTTGTTGCCGCGTCAGTCGGCATGGCATCGTGTGCCACCGATACCACCATGGACAGACCTCGACCGACCACGGTCCAGGCGACTCACGAGCAGTCGGTCCGAGCGATGGTCAACACGTGGCCCGAAACGGCGAGAAAGGCAGCCTGGGAGGCGATGGGCAAATACGGCTCACCGGATGGCGTGACCGACACGATGCTGATCTGGCACGACAACGGTCCGTGGAAGCGAACCATCGTCTACAGGGAGGAAGTCGACCATCGGTTCCCGATGCCGCACAAGGACGTTTGGGAGCAGTTCGTCAACTACGACGTTCCGCCGGAAAAATTCGATGAGATTGCGGCATATGACGGTAGCGTGATGATCGAAAGGACAAAGGGCGAGATCTCCGCTCGGTGTGACAAGGAGGCAGCAAACTTTCTCGCACTGAATCTCGCCGACGACATCATCAACAACCGGCGCACGGTGGATGACGCAAGAAACTTTTACGCTCAGACGATCAAGACGATGAAGGAGGGCGGTTCTTCGCCGTATCTCGAGGGACTGCGGTTCACTCCGCCGGCACGTTCCGGATTCGCGGATCGGCCGTCTCCGATTCTTGCCAGTCGGTGATCTGGTGGAGCCGGAGCCCGCGCTCCGGCTCTGCAGTATGGAGCCTACGGTTAGGGGAGTTGGGGTCACGGCTATAAAATCAACTTAACGTCCGATCGAATACCCCTCAGAGATTCCCGCCATGTGCGGTCGTCTTCTGCGGCGCGGATCATTTTGAGACTCCCTGACCCGAGACTCCGAGATACTCCGCGATCATCTGCATCGTCAAGCCGCACTCCCGATAGCCGAGCATTGCGAAGGCCTTACGTCCCGGCCGATGGCTCTTGGTTCGAAGTGTCTCCGGCGTCTCATTGAATTCACTGAGAACCAGCTCGATGACGTGGTCCAGCGTCGGTCGCACGATCTCGAGCTGGGCGCGCGGGTGCGCACGGCTTCGCGGCTGCGACGAGATCATCGGCTGAATCATGTCGCAGAACGCCTCCCCGCCGAGGTAGATCTGACCGATCAGCGATTCCAACGGGTTGTACGAAGCTCCGCGGGCATCCGCAACGAACCCACGATAGCTTCCCGTGCCCGTCCCTTGTCCCGCAGATCGAACTTCGCCAGAGTCCACTCCGTCTCGAGCCAGTTCGGCGCGGGTGCCAGACCGGCGGTCGCGCGGTAGTTGCTCCATTTCCAGTCTCCGGCGTAGGTAACCGCACCACAATGAACCGGATTCAGAACGATGGTGCGCGTGAGCTCGAGCAGGTGCGACACGCGTTCGACCAGGATGTTCTTGAACCGGCCCTGGACAGGTGTCCCACCCTCCGGTGGCGTTCATTGAACCAGCGCGCGTAGGACTCGTTCAACTTCTTCATTCCGCGAGACAGCCCCACCTCCGGGGTCTCGATCAGCAGGTGGTAGTGATTCGACATCAGAACCCACGCGTGCAGGATCCAGCGGCGGAGAATCACCACCTCCTCGAGGATCTCGAGAAACCTCAACCGATCGCGATCATCGCGATAGATGATCCGCCTTTCGTTGCCGCGGGAGGTGATGTGATGGATCGCATCAGGGAAATCGATGCGGAGTTGTCTGGACACGCGAACGCCGGCCGAAGAACCTTCTGTCTGCGGGACCCAGGCGGTGGAAACCGGAGGTCATTCTACCTCGGCGGACTGGCACTCGCCACTCGTTAAGTTGCGTTTCTGGCTGTGACCCCAACTTCTACGAGTTGACGGATGCCGAGAGTGAGGCCGATCCTTCGTTGCACACGACACCTGCCCACGTGCACTCGGTGCCGGCTGGGCCTCTCCAGTTCGTGTCATCGATCCAGATCTCACCGTCGGTGGAATCGTAAAGGGCGAGGAGCGCCTGCCGCTCCGAGCTCGGAATCGCGGCGACCGCCGGGGACGCGATCGCGCACGAGAGCGAAATGACCGCCACGATGGTAGAAAGCCTGATGACACGCCTCCAGCCGCTTTGCGTATTCTGATGCTCCGGAGACTCGATTGTATCGCGTTCAGACCGTGTGGGCGATCTTGGGAACCGCTACCTCTGCTTTGTCGGACCTGTCAATGCCTGAGAGCCGAGCTGGATCAGTCTGCTGAGCCGAGCAGTGTCTGCCAGTTCCGAATCACCCGGATCGGCTCTTCGCTGTCTCGACCGTCCGTCGCGAGCGTGATGAAGCTGTCTCCGAGAGCTTTGAACTCCCCGATTATCGGAAGTGTCCCGAGCTCGATCAGTTCGGGTGTGCCTGGCTCGAGCCGGTCCCCATCCCGGGTGAGCCGCACTCTCACGAAGCCAGACCGAGAGCGATAGTAGAGCGCATCCCCCTCGAGGTTCCATCCTGCACTTCCGGTCGAATCGCCCTTACTGATCTGCCACTTCCGCTTCCCGTCGGGAAAGTCACTGAGATAAATTTCGTAACTGCCTGACTCGGCCGAACCGTAGGCGATCCAGCTCCCATCGGGAGACAGCCAGACTCCGTATTCATCGTAGGGGGAAGCGACGAATTTGAACAACTTCTCCGGCTCGTCAATGAGGAGATAGCCGATGTCGTGGCCGGTCTCGGTCTCCTGAATCCCTCCGACGAGATAACGTCCGTCTCCCGACCATTGACGTACGAAAAATCTCGCCGAGTCGAGCAGACGATTCTCTTCCCCACTTCCGGACGCGGACTGGATCCAGAGCGAGGAACCGGCCCAACCACGACTGCCGCCGGAGCTCGAGATCGCGATACGCTCGCCGTCTGGCGAAAATGATCCGGTGACCAGACGCCGGCTGGAAGTGAAGGTCGCTCGGGTCATCTGCTGTCGGTCGAGGTCCATGACCCATAGATCAGTTCCGCCTCGCGAGCCGTCCTCTCTCGAGAGAAGCACCTTTCGACCGTCTCGACTGAAGTCCCGGATCGACAGGAAGCCAGGCTCGCCGAAGGTCTCGACTTCACGACCATTCCAGTCGTATCGCGCAAGTCGAGCCGTCGTCCGATTCTCCCGCCTCCAGGCGATCAGACCGGCTCCTGATACCCCGTAATTGGCCATGTCTCGAGAGTTGTAGTACTCGATCCCTTCCGCGATCGGCTTTGGTGAGGCCGACAGTTCCAGTGAATCGGGATCGAAGGGCTGTGCAAGCAGATTCCCCTCCCGGACCCAGAAGAGAAAGCCGCTTGCATACTGAGGGTTCGATGCCCGCTCGACCAGAATCCGCGGCTGGGAGAGGTTGCCTGTAGACGCTACTGCGATGGAACCGTACTGGTCAGCCAGGTTGTCCCTGAGAATGAACAGGACGTTCCGCCCCCCGGGGAGGATGTGAGGATTGCGGTGGGTGACGCGCTCGCCGTCGATCCGGGTCACCGCTCGTGCCGTCCCCCCCGAGTCCGGCACTGCGTGCAGTGGACCGGCGATGTCGGGCGCAAAGATGATCGTTCCGTCACTGCTCCAGGTGCCGCCGCGGCCCTGCGGAGCGTCTGCGAGCGACTGGACTGCGCCGCCGCTGCTACCGACTTTTTTCAACCGGCCATCGGAGAAGAATCCGATCCATTGCCCGTCTGGAGACCAGAAGGGGAAAATCGCGCCGTTCGTCCCCTCGAGCGTCCTGACGGCACCTGACTCCAGATCTCTGACCGCCACCATGAAATCATCCCCGGCGTCCACGAGCATCAGAATGAGAGAGCCATCGTGTGAGATCGAAATGTTTCCAACGGCGACCGGGGCCACCCCCGCTTCGGGCGGCGCGACCAGTTCGGCCCGAAAAGGTCGGGAGGTCATTTCGACCTTCGACCGCTCCACGAGCGCCCATGAAATCGCAGCGATTGCGATGAGCCACCCGATCAGACCGGCAGCGCCGAGCAGTCTCCGCTTCGACTTCCGTGATTCCTGGATCGCCTTGCCGACACCCGCCTGTGATCCCGCTTCGCTGATCCACTGCAGCTCGCTCGCGATGTCGTGCGCCGACTGCCAGCGATCGTCCGGATCTTTTTCGAGGCATCTCCGAACGACGTGATCGAGTGCCGGTGGTGTCATCGGTGTTACGTCGGAGATCGGCTCCGGCTGCTGCGAGACGATCGCCGCGATCAGACTCGTCTTCGTCCCACCCTGAAACGCGCGACGGCCCGTCGCCATCTCGTACAGGACCGCACCGAGCGCGAAGATGTCGGTTCGCGCATCCGCCTCGGTTCCCTCGAGCTGCTCCGGCGCCATGTACTGGAACGTCCCGAGGATCGTGCCCTCCTGCGTCAGCGGTTTGTACTCCGTCGGAAGACTCGTCAGACCTTCGATGACGCCCTGCCCTCCGGACGATTTGGCGAGACCGAAATCGAGAAGCTTGGCACCCGACTTGGTCAGCATGATGTTGCCCGGCTTCAGATCGCGATGGATCACACCTCGCCGGTGGGCAGCGTCGAGCGCCGATGCGATCTGCCGGCCGTACCTGAGCACCTCGTGAAGCGGAAGCGGTCCCCTCTTCAGCCGGTCCGCGAGCGACTCCCCCTCCATCAGCTCCATCACGAGATAGTGCGTCCCGTCGGCCTGTCCGACGTCATGGAGCGTGCAAATGTGCGGATGGTTCAGCGAAGAAATGGCCTTCGCCTCCCGCTCGAAACGCTGGAGGAATGCAGTGTTCTCAGCAAAACCGGACGGCAGCACCTTGACCGCAACTTCGCGATCGAGTCGCGTATCCTTCGCACGCCACACCTCACCCATCCCACCCGCACCGAGCGAGTCGACGATCTCGTAAGGACCGAGCAGCTTACCGGAGGAAATCATCGTCACGTCCCAATATTGGCGGTGGTCTCATCCTGAATCATCGAGCCTGATCCTCGTAACGGACGTGCCAGTTTTCGACGAGCGTCAGCGGACTCGACGTCGCCGTACTACCGAAAGTACCGGCCAGGATCCGTCCACCGTCCGACGAGACCGTGTACGGACGCAACCTTCCATGCATGAAAGGGAGCTCCAGCAGCTTCGCTGGCGTACCAACCACCAGCCCGGCATTGGTGGAGACAGGAACCACCCACAATTCCGTCCTCGGAGGATTCATGAAGAAAATCTCGTCTCCGATCCAGAGAGGCCATACCCCCCCAATCGTTGAAAGCTGCCACTTCCCTCCCTTCTCCAGAGATTGCACGTAAACCTCCGGTACACCAGACTCCATCGATGTGTAGACGAGATATCTAGCATCGGGAGAGAGCCTCGCCTGAGACTCCTCGAACGGCGTTGCGATCAGAGGCTCCGTCTTCCCCGTTTCGATCGAAGCAATGGCGATATCCTCGGCTCCATTCTCCCGATCGAGCACCGTGATCAGGAGCTTATCCCCGTCCGGAAATATGTCCTGGGGCCAGGCCTCGGTGAGCAGCATCTCGTGGGAGCCGAGGCCGTTCGACCGTTTGCGATAGATATTATCGTGTCCCCCCTCGGAGCCACCGTAATAGATCCACTCATCATCTGTGCTCCAGAACGGCCGAAACTCGTCGCCCGCCTGAAACGTCAGACGGCTCTGCGTCTTCCTTTCCAGATCCCGGATCCAGAGATCGGCACCCGCGGAGCGGTCATTCACGATCATGAAGACGATCCTGCGGTCGTCACTCGAGAGCGCGAATCCAAAATCCGTTCCCTCCCGGAGCACGGTCTCGATGGGAGTCCCGCCCCGGTCGTACCACACCAGTTCCGATTGGCCGGCTCCGCTGGCGGTGTGGTACACGAGCGTTCCCGTGTCGGAGACGGCGGCAACTGGATACTCCCAATTCGTGTAATCGACACCCTCCGCAACCGGGAATGGCTGCCCCCGCAGCTCCAGCCGCTCGACGTCGAGCCTCTGCGCCAGAAGGTATCCTTCCTTCCAGAACAGAAGGTATCCGGCAGAGGACCATATGGGTGCGCTGTTGACCTCGATCAGCCGTTTCTCCTTACCCGACTCGACGTCCAGCACGTATATCGCGCTCTGGTCATTGGCTGCCCCTCGATCCGCAGCCTGCGCAAGGTAAAGCAGATGCCTTCCGTCCGACAGGAACACCGGCCACCGATGATTCGTCTCCCCCTCACGAAGCTTCGTCAGCGGTTTTGCTCCTCCACCTGACAGAGAAAGGGTATGGAGCTCGGCATAGGCAGGGCAGAAGACGATGGTGCCATCAGGCCCCCAGGTTCCACCCCGCGGCTGGAGGGCGTCCGCCAGAACCTGCGCAGGCCCTCCGTCGGCGTCGATCCGCTTGAGCTTTCCATCCGCAAAGAACGCGACGGAACGACTGTCGGGGGACCAGAATGGGGCCACAGCCCCCTCGGTTCCCTGCAGCCGACGGGGCTCCAGAGCATCGGATCTCCGAATCCAGATACGGGTGTTTGCGTCTTCAGAACGGCCGAGGAATGCGATGCGCTTTCCATCCGGAGATATCGTCAAGCCACCGAAGCCGTAGTCGTAGCGCAGCTCAGCAGGTGCAATGATCGACCAGACTGAAGTCTCCAACGGCTCCGGCTCTCTCCTGCCCCCGATCCAAAGTGCCACAAACACCAGCGCCACCACGGTTGTCAATCCGGCCAGAATCCAGGCGAGACGTTCCCGCGTCTTTCTCCGAATCGCCACGGAGCTGGCCACACCCGCTTGGGATCCCGCTTCGCTGATCCACTGCAGCTCGCTCGCGATGTCGTGCGCCGACTGCCAGCGATCGTCCGGATCTTTTTCGAGGCATCTCCGAACGACGTGATCGAGTGCCGGTGGTGTCATCGGTGTTACGTCGGAGATCGGCTCCGGCTGCTGCGAGACGATCGCCGCGATCAGACTCGTCTTCGTCCCACCCTGAAACGCGCGACGGCCCGTCGCCATCTCGTACAGGACCGCACCGAGCGCGAAGATGTCGGTTCGCGCATCCGCCTCGGTTCCCTCGAGCTGCTCCGGCGCCATGTACTGGAACGTCCCGAGGATCGTGCCCTCCTGCGTCAACGGCTTGTGCTCGGTCGGAAGACTCGTCAGACCTTCGATGACGCCCTGACCTCCCGCGGAAGACTTGGCGAGACCGAAATCGAGAAGCTTCGCACCCGACCTGGTCAGCATGATGTTGCCCGGCTTCAGATCGCGATGGATCACACCCCGCCGGTGGGCAGCATCGAGCGCCGACGCGATCTGCCGCCCGTACCTGAGCACCTCGTGAAGCGGAAGCGCTCCCTTCTTCAGCCGGTCCGCGAGCGACTCACCCTCGATCAGCTCCATCACGAGATAGTGGAGGCTCGGGGGTCGAGGCTCGAGGCTCGAATCTTCCGCGAGTCCCGATTCTCGAGTCTCGAGCCTCGCCTCACCTGCGTCATGCAACGTGCAGATGTGCGGATGATTCAGCGAAGAGATCGCCTTCGCTTCCCGCTCGAATCGCTGCAGGAATTCGGCGTTCTCAGCAAAACCGGACGGCAGCACCTTAATCGCGACCTGGCGGTCGAGGCGCGTATCCCGCGCACGCCACACCTGCCCCATCCCACCCGCGCCGAGCGAGTCGATGATCTCGTAAGGACCGAGGCGAGCACCAGTCGTGATGGACATTGGAAGAGAACTCAATGATAGAGGCAGAGAAGCGGTTCGTCATCCTAAATCTGGATGTAGACGAAAAGGTCAGCACGAATCGTCGTGACTACGTCGACTCTGGCCCCGTCTTGCTCCGGCTGACCTCGCGTCTCGCGAGCGCCACACTTCTCCCATGCCGCCAGGCCTATGCGGGAGAGGAGCTCGTAAGGTCCCAAGGGGGTCCGGTTTCCATCTGCTTCACTGTTTTACCCGCTGTTTCAGTTCGTCGAACCAATTCACGACGACGTGGAGATAATCCTGCGTCGGCCCGCTTTCGGCCCTTTCCACGAGAATGATTCTTTGGCCGTCAGGACTGATGTCAAACTCGGAAAAGGGTGCCTCGAGGACGACTGTCGCCGCACTTGCGCGGAACTCGGGTTCCATTTCCACGTCCACCTTCAGAAGTCTTCTGCCGCTCTTGAAAAAGATTTCGTTCGCATATGTCCAGACTGGTTGCCCGCCCCCACTAGTCGAAATCTGCCATCTGCCGCCATGGTGCAGATTTCGGATGTACACTTCCCACTGCCCGGACTCGTCGGAGCAGTAGGCAATCCACTCACCATCCGGAGAAAAGACGGCCTGAATTTCAGAGCTTTCGGTCTGGACGACCCAGCTCATCTGTCCGCTTTCGAGATCGACGATTCCTACGTCGTCCGAGGTTGCGGCACTGCTCACCATCACCAGCAGTTTGCTTCCATCAGGCGACCAGTCGGAGGGGACTGTCGGTGATCCCGAATCGAACAGAGGCGCGGGCAGGTCGCTTCCATCCGTTGCACGGGAGTAGACGGCCCATGGGCCATCCTTCTCATAGCCGAAAGCGATACGCCGTCCGTCCGGGCTCCACGTCGGGCCGTAGGCGCGAAACTCGGAAGTGATGCGTGAGGCCGAACCACGCTTCAGATCCCAGCTCCAGATTTCGTATCCGGGCGCTCCCGCGATTGCATCCCCCGACGGCGAGAAGCGCACCCAGACCTGCCGGTCGGGGAGTGGGACGTCCAGCCGATTCCCGCCGCGGTCGAACATCGCCAGTTTTCCTCCTTCGTCGAACGTGGCGCCGGCGGGAAGATAGGCAATAATGCCGCTGGTCGAGACGGAGTACTCTCCGTTCCCCGCCAGATTGTTGGCGATGCCGTCGAGAACGGGGATCGAGTCGCCGCGAACCTCGAGACTCTCCGGATCGAACTCCACGGCGTAAAGCGAGTTCTTTCGCATGTAGACCAGGTGACCACTCGACAGGTAACGCGCTCCGAATCCGCCGCGGACGAGAACGTGTCGCTCGTCGCTTCCGAAGGTTTGCGCCACGATCACGCCTTCGTCAAAGCTTTCGCCAAATCCGATGGTGTAGATGAAGCTGCGGCTTCCGGGAAGCATCTGCGGCCATCGATGATTCCGCTCTCCCTCCGCCTCTCGGAGCTCGGTGACCGGCTCCGGCGTTCCGTGGTCCGCGGAAATGCGCATCAGTGCTGAATAGTAAAACGGCGCGTAGACGATCGAACCGTCATCTCCCCACGATCCTCCCCTGGCATAGGCAACTTTTGCGACAGGGACGGGGACACCACCGGCTACCGCCAATTTCCACATCTGATGCCGGGTGAAGTAGCCGATCCAGTTTCCGTCGGGAGAGAAGAATGGTTGCGAGGCGCCCTGGCTGCCGGCGAGTCGTATCGAGTCGAGCTCTCCGATTTTGCGGATCCAGAGATTCGATGCCTCTCCGTCCCGGCCGACATAGACGATCCTCGTTCCGTCTGGTGAGATCACAACGTTTCCGTACGCCTCCGCGACCCGCGGATCTGCGGCGAGGGGGACTGCGAACCGCATCACCGGAAGTGTTGGCTCGGATTTCATCGCACTGTAGAAGAGGGAGATGCCGCCGCCGATCATCGCGACTGCGGCAAGCATCCACGCTGTGAGTTCCCGTCGAGCCCGACGCCTGACAATCGGCACCGCAGCACCCGCCTGCGATCCTGCTTCGCTGATCCACTTCAGCTCGCTCGCGACGTCGTGTGCCGACTGCCACCGGTCGTCGGGATCTTTCTCGAGACATCTGGCGATCACGTGCTCGAGCGCCGGTGGAGTGAGCGGCTGCATGTTGCGAATCGGGCGTGGCTCGCCGCTCACGATCTGAGCGATGAGCGACGTCTTCGTCTTTCCGTCGAATGCCCGCTTTCCGGTCGCCATCTCATAGAGCACGCACCCGAGCGCAAAGATGTCCGTACGCGAGTCTGCCTCGATCCCCTCGAGCTGCTCGGGCGCCATGTACTGGAACGTTCCGAGAATCGTTCCCTCGGCGGTGAGCGGCTCCTGCGGCCGGAATGCCGTGGGTTCGTCCACAGCTACAGGTGGCTGAGATGACCCGGGGAGGCTTAAGCGGATATCACTTTTTGCCAGTCCGAAGTCGAGGAGTTTCGCACCCGACTTCGTGATCATGACATTCCCCGGCTTGAGATCGCGGTGGACCACTCCCGCGCGATGCGCCCGGTCGAGCGCCTCGGCGATCTGCGCGCCGTACTTCAGAACGTCTGGCAGGGGGAGCGGCCCCTTCGCGATTCGCGCGGCGAGCGATTCGCCATCGATCAGCTCCATGACGAGGTAGGAGAGGCTCGGAGCTCGGGGCTCGAGGCTCGGATCCCCCGCGAGTGCCGAATCTCGAGTCTCGAGACTCGCTTCGCCGACATCATGCAGCACGCAGATATGCGGGTGATTGAGCTGCGAGATCGTCTTCGCCTCGCGCTCGAATCGCAGCTTCAGTTGCGCGTTCGACGCGAATTCAGTGGGGAGGATCTTCAATGCGACCTCACGCTCCAGGCGCTTGTCCCGCGCCCGCCACACTTCTCCCATGCCGCCAGCACCAATGGGCGAGATCAGTTCATAAGGGCCGAGCTGGGTACCGACGGAAAGCATCTGCGCTCTCACTGCCTGTTCTCGAGGAGGCGCGGCCAGTTCACCATCACACGGGTCGGTGGCGAGGCATCGAAGTCACGCTTCATGAGGACCAGAAGCCTGCGGCCATCCGGAGCGACCTCGAATCCGGAGAGGTCGGGATTGTCGAAGATGGTTTGCGGATCCTCACCAGGATCGCTCACACTCGAAGACAGCAGCCTGGTGCCGGCCAGATAGAAGAGCGTCTCTCCGTTCTGACTCCAGGCCGGAGAGGTCCCGCCGCTGAGGGAGATCTGTCGCGCTGGTCCGGGGCCGGGGAATGGTTTGATGTAGACCTGCGACTGCCCCGATTCGTCCGATGTGTAGCTCACCCATTTACCGTCGGGAGAGAACCGCGCATGGTTCTCCGCGAACGGAGAGCGAACGAACGGAAACGGCTCGGCGTCACCCTCGAGCGGCGCGACCCATAGATCTCTCTTCATCGCCGGCTCTTTATCGGTGGCGTAGAGGAGATAGCGTCCGTCGGGCGAGATGTCCCTCGGGATCTGCACACCCGGCTCGGCAAGCACGAGTGCATCATCGCGCTGACTGTCGAGCTCTTTCACATAGATGTCGGGCACACCCGACCTGTCCGAGGCGTAATAGATCCGCCCGCCGTCCGGGCTCAGGAGAGGCGAAGCCTCCCATCCCGGCTCGTAGGTGAGGCGGGTCGAGGTCTCACGCTCGACGCCGAAGAACCACAAATCGAAGGTTCCGATGGAGGGATCAGCAACGGCAGCCAGAAGTCTCGTGCCGTCGGCCGTGAATCGCGGAGCACTCGAGTACTCGCGCGGCTGTGCCGGAAAGGCGCCGAGATTCAGCCCCGAATGGTCGATCCATCGCAGGGTCGAGCCGGTACGCGGCTCCTGGACGGTCAGAATCCCGTTGTTCGACACAGAGAAACTCGCGGCGCCCGTCGGGAGAAAGTAGTAGACGTGCTCGCTCACGACAATCGGATCTCCAGTAAAGGAGAGATCCTCTTCATCGAACGGCGCGGCGAGAAGAATGCCGTTCCGGACGAAGAGCAGGTATCCGGGGGCCACATACTGAACTCTCGATGGAACGTCGCCAATGTACCTGATCTCCGGAGAGTCGATGGACGCTGCCATCAGTCTGTGTGGCTGCACGTCCCGGTTCGGTTCCCGGGTGAACGTGATGAAAAGAAACCGCCGGCCATCCGGAAGGAACGTAGGGAAAGCGTGTCCGAGGTCGTGTTGCGCAGCGTCAGGTTTGGTGATCCCGACCGGGGCTCCTCCGTTCGCGGGGACCATCCGGATTCCTTGTCGCGTCGAGCCGACCAGGATACGCCCTTCCGGTCCCCATTCGATTCCGACGGCGGTTGGAACGTCCGCAAGTACCTGCACCGGGCCACCATCCGCGTCCACCCGATGAAGCCGCCCCGCGGCGAGAAAGGCAATCGATCTGCTGTCGGGGGACCAGGATACGACGCCCGCTCCCTCAGAACCCTCAACTGGCCGGACTTCAAAGGAATCGAGCGATCGGACCCATAGGCTTTGGGGGTGGTCGACCCCGGCGGCGTTGAAGACCACCTTCGAACCGTCCGGCGAGATGCGTGCGAGAGAGGCAGCGCGATAGGTGCGGTCGATCCCGGGAATCGTGAACTGGTAGTGCGGTTTCGGCGCGCTCTTCCTCGCAAGGAAATAGCCGAGGACTCCGGCAGCCGCGAGGCCAGTGATCAGGCAGAGCGCGAGAAAAAGCTGGTCGCGTCGGCGCTTTCTGATTCGAAGCGGGGTGATCACACCCGCCTGCGATCCGGCCTCGCTGATCCACTTCAGCTCGCTCGCCACGTCGTGTGCCGACTGCCACCGGTCATCGGGATCTTTCTCGAGACATCTGGCGATCACGTGCTCGAGCGCCGGCGGAGTGAGCGGCTGCATGTCGCGAATCGGGCGTGGCTCGCCGCTCACGATCTGCGCGATGAGCGACGTTTTCGATTTTCCGTCGAATGCCCGCTTTCCGGTCGCCATCTCATAGAGCACGCACCCGAGTGCAAAGATGTCCGTACGCGGGTCTGCCTCGATCCCCTCGAGCTGCTCGGGCGCCATGTACTGGAACGTTCCGAGAATCGTTCCCTCGGCGGTGAGCGGCTCCTGCGGCCGGAATGCCGTGGGTTCGTCCACAGCTACAGGTGGCTGAGATGACCCGGGGAGGCTTAAGCGGATATCACTTTTTGCCAGGCCGAAGTCGAGGAGTTTCGTACCCGACTTCGTGATCATGACATTGCCCGGCTTGAGATCGCGGTGGACCACTCCCGCGCGATGCGCCCGGTCGAGCGCCTCGGCGATCTGCGCGCCGTACTTCAGGACGTCTGTCAGGGGGAGCGGCCCCTTCGCGATTCGCTCGGCAAGCGATTCGCCATCGATCAGTTCCATGACGAGGTAGGAGAGGCTCGGGGCTCGGGGCTCGAGGCTCGGATCCCCCGCGAGTCCCGAGCCTCGAGTCTCGAGACTCGCTTCGCCGACGTCGTGCAGCACGCAGATATGCGGGTGATTGAGCTGTGAGATCGTCTTCGCCTCGCGCTCGAATCGCAGCTTGAGCTGCGCGTTCGACGCGAACTCGGCCGGGAGGATTTTCACGGCGACGTCGCGCTCCAGGCGCGTGTCGCGCGCACGCCACACCTCCCCCATGCCGCCAGCGCCAATGCGGGAGATCACCTCGTAAGGACCCAGCCGGTTGCCACTGTGAATGTTCGTCATTTGGCCTTTTCCCTGATATCGGAATCGAAGCCGGCGGAAAGGTGAATGCGATCCTGCATCTGTTCTTCCTCGTACAGCAGAAGAAGGAAGCGCTCCCCGTCGGGAGCCACGTCGAAATATCGCCCCCATCTCGACTCGCCGAGTCCGTGAATGTGCTCGAAGAGACGCCGCGGCCGCTCGCTCCGGCCTTCCGGACCGGATGGCATTCTGACGCCGAACATCTGCTCTCCGCTGCGGTAGAAGAGCTCGTCTCCGCGTGGAGACCAGACCGGGTCGTCGCCGCCATCGATGGAGATCAGAATTTTGGCGTCTCCTTCCAGTGGGCGCAGGTAGATTTCACGCCTTCCTGACTCGTCGGAGGAGTACGCGAGCCACTTTCCGCCCGGTGAGAAACTGGCGGACCGCTCTTCGAAGGGAGTGGCGACCAGCGGTGCCGGCTTCCTGTCCCGATCCTCGAGAGAAAGCGTCCAGAGATCGCTCCCACCAGAGTCGGCGAACTCAGTAAAGACGACAGTTCCATCCGTCGAGACTGATGTTGGCACCTGCTCTCGCGTGCTCTCGGTCAGCCGCTCGACGATTCCGGAACCGTCCGTCCTCATCCGATACAGGTTGAACTGACCCGCGCGATCGGACGCAAAGATGATCCACTTCCCGTCCGGAGTCCAGACCGGGTTGTAATTTTCTCCCTCAAAAGTCAGCCTGACCTGCGTTCCCCGCTCCAGGTCGAGCAGCCACAGATCGTCGTTTGAGGAGACGACCTGCACCGCCACCTTCTGCCCGTCGGGCGAAATCCGGAAAAGATTGTAAGAGCCGGGCTGCTCGACCGAAGATGTCACATTCCCGTTCAGGTCTGTCCAGAGAAGGCGGTTTCTGCGAACGACCTCACCACCGGGGACGAACGCCAGCAGGCCACTGCGTGAGATGGAATAGTGGGACGTTCCGCGTCCCTGGTTCATCAGAACCCCATTCACGAGCTCGACAGGCGTACCGGTCACCTTCTTCCGCTTGGGATCGAAGGCAACCCCGAACAGCGAGCTCGATCGGGCGAAGAGCAGATAGCCGCCGGCGACATACGAGGCACGTGACCCGCCCTCCAGAATGGTCGATCTTGTGCCGTCGCGAAGGGAGACAGCGCCGATCACGGCGCGGTCGAAAAGCTGTCCCGATCTCTCGATGGTGAAGATGATCGTCTCGCCGTCCGGAAGTACGTCCGGCCATCCATGACTCGACTCTTTCGCAGACAGATCGAGCGTTGTAAGCGTTTCGATTCTGCCCCCCGATGCACTGACTCGTGAGAGGCCGCTGTTGTAGTGAGGAGCGAAGACGATCGTATCGTCCTCGAGCCAGACGGCACCCGTGGGCGAACCGCGGACAGTCGCGATCCTCGCCACCGCTCCTCCGTCGACAGCCACCTTGCGCAATTCACCTCCGGCGACGAAACCTACCCACTTCCCATCAGGAGAGAAGAAAGGAGTGTCGGCGTGCTCGGATCCCGGTACGACTCTGCCTTCGAACTGGTCGAGCGCGCGAAGGTGCATCATCGCGGGACCGCCGCCCGTGCTGGCCGTGTAGGCGAGGATGCCGCCGTCGGGAGAGACCGCAATGTTCGGCAGCATGCTCTGTCCCAGCACTGTTCCTTCGGCCAATGGAATCCCGAGCCGGAGCGACGGCATCCGAGAGTCTCGCAGCTTCCACAGTGCCGCGCCGAGGGCAGCACTGAGCAGCACGATCACGACCGCTGCCACGACCGCCAGCCGCACTGGAGAGCGTCTTCCACTCTGCGGCTGTACTTCCGACGAACTCCCGATCCATCGCAGCTGTTCGGCGATGTCACGGGCTGACTGCCAGCGATCGTCGCGATCTTTCCGGAGACACCGTTCGATCAGGTGCTCCAGAGCGGAAGGCGTCAGCGGCTGCAGAGTTCTCGCCGGCCTCGGCTCGGAGCCGACGATCGCGGCAATCAGACTCGTCTTCGTCTTCCCCTCGAACGCGCGAGTCCCGGTGAGCATCTCGTACAGAACCGCGCCGAGGGCGAAGATGTCCGTGCGGGGATCCGATTCCTCCCCTTCGAGCTGCTCGGGAGCCATGTATTGAAACGTCCCGAGGATGGTGCCCTCCTGCGTCAGGGGCTGTGCAGGCCTGAAGGCCGTCGATTGATCCTGGACATCTCGCTGCGGTTCGGCTGAGCTCTTTCGTTGCAGTCCGCCGGCAGAGAATATGGTAGCTGTCTTGGCCAGACCGAAATCGAGGAGCTTCGCCCCTGAGCGCGTCAGCATGACGTTACCGGGTTTCAGATCCCGGTGAACCACGCCATGGCGGTGCGCCCGGTCGAGAGCGTCGGCGATCTGGGCACCGTACTTCAGGACCTCGGCGAGAGGGAGGGGCCCCCTGCCGAGCCGATCGGCGAGCGATTCGCCATCGATCAGCTCCATGACGAGGTAGGAGACGAGAGGCGAGAGGTGAGAGGCGAGTTGTTGTTCTCCCTCGCCTCGCGCCTCTCCCCTCTCGACTCTCGTCTCTCCCACATCATGCAGCACACAGATATGCGGGTGATTGAGCTGCGAGATCGTCTTCGCCTCGCGCTCGAAGCGAAGCTTCAGTTGCGCGTTCGCCGCAAACTCCGTCGGGAGGATCTTCACCGCGACGTCGCGCTCCAGTCGCGTGTCGCGCGCACGCCACACCTCTCCCATGCCGCCAGCGCCGATGCGGGAGACGATTTCGTAGGGTCCGAGACGGCTGCCGGAACTGACGTTCATTGAGGGTGGACTCATTATAGGCCGCCGAGGCGGCTATTCATTGGACGATTCAGTGCGAGCTCTCCACCGCCGCAGCCCCGCCACTTCCACGGGGCAGCGGAGGCGTGGACACAGGCGCTCTCCGGTGGCGGGTCGCCTGCTCATACCCGTAGGCAATCTCAATGAGGATCGGCTCCGACCAGGCATCACCGACAATCTCGAGTCCCACCGGCAGACGCTCCTGCTGCACCCAGCCCATCGGAACAGTAATCGCCGGAAAACCGATGGGCGGAGCCAGCAGACCGCTGTTGTTCCCGTGGGGCGTGTTCAGGTCTCCGATCAGTCGCGGCGGATTGTTCCAGGAGGGATAAACGAGCGCGTCGAGCCGCTGCTCACTCAGGACCCGCCGGACGGCGGCACGAAGCTGGTCGGCGTCCGCGGCTATCCCCACACAAGCCTGGTCCTCCTCAGGTGAAAGTTCGGCGGCTGCGAAGTACCGCAGCCGAGGCTCGGACGATGGGTGGAACCGACGCGAATCAAGGACCTCCTCGAGCGTGCGTACCGGCGCGCGGTCTCCGAGGCTGGCGAGGTAGGATTTGAGATCATGCCTGAACCGGCGGCAGACCAGGGTCGTCTCCCGAAGCCGTTCGTGACCAGGAATGGAGATCGGATCGACGACCACGGCCCCGGCTGAGCGGAGTGCCGCAAGGGCTTCTTCAAACCGGGTTCGCACCTCGGCATCGGCCGTCTTCGTATCGGAAATCTGACGGAGGACTCCGATCCGTTTGCCACGCAAACCACCGGCCTTCAGGTGTGCTCTGTAGCCGCCGGGAGGGCTCTTCTCGAGGCTGGAGACCGTGACAGGGTCAGCGGGATCATGGCCGGCGATCACGTCGAGGACGGCGACTGCGTCGCTGACTGTCCGGGCCATCGGACCGCCGATATCGCGGTCCAGGTTGAGCGGAACGATTCCATCGCGGCTCGTCAGACCGAGCGTCGAGCGGATGCCCACGAGCGCGGTATGCGACGCCGGTCCGCGAATGGAATTCCCGGTATCGGTGCCGAGGCCGACAGCGCCAAGGTTGGCGGCCACTGCCGCCGCCGTCCCGCCGCTCGAGCCGGCAGTCGAGCGGTCGAGCGCGTAGGGGTTCTTCGTGTATCCCGGAAGCCTGGAGCTCACCGTGACGAAGGCAGAAAATGCGAATTCCGAGAGATTGGATTTGGCGAGCACGATCGCGCCGGCCTCACGGAGCCGGCGCACCTGGAACGAATGGTCCGGAGGCAGCGATTCCTCGAGCACCAGCGAGCCGGCGGTCGTCGGCAGCCCCTCGACGTCATAGTTATCCTTCACGATCACAGGAATACCGTGAAGAGGTCCGACGAGAGCGCCACTCGATCGGAGCGCCGCGTCAAGCGAGTCGGCATTTTCCAGGGCATCGGGATTCAGCGCGATCAGCGAGTTGATCGCGGGACCGCTCTTGTCGTAGGCGTCAATCCGCTCGAGGTACGTCTCCACGAGCTGGCGCGCCGTCAGCCGTCCCGCCAGCATCGCCGCATGAATCTCTGCGATGGTCGCCTCCTCGACTTGGAAAGAGGGCGCCGCATCCTGAGCGTAAAGCGGCTTCGGAATCAGCAGCGCGAACAGCGCTGCAACGGCCATGATGCCTGAACACAACAGCGCCGCTTCGAAGAGCCGGTCGTCCTCGCGCGTGCGCTCGGCTGTCTTACCGTAACACATGTTTTACCGTCAGGCCGGCATTCACCGATCGATCCATGACGAGGTAGGAGAGGCTCGGGGCTCGAGGCTCGAGGCTCGGATCCCCCGCAGTCCCGAGTCTCGAGTCTCGAGCCTCGCTTCGCCGACGTCATGCAGCACGCAGATATGCGGGTGATTGAGCTGTGAGATCGTCTTCGCCTCGCGCTCGAACCGCAGCTTCAGCTGCGCGTTCGACGCGAACTCGGCCGGGAGGATCTTCACCGCGACGTCGCGCTCCAGGCGCGTGTCGCGCGCACGCCACACCTCTCCCATGCCGCCAGCGCCAATGCGGGAGATCACTTCGTATGGGCCGAGCCGGGTACCGACGAGGAGCATGTTCAGAAAGTCTGCCGAAGCGACATTATCAACCGACTGCGCCGGAAAAGCGAGACCCAGGCGTTTCTTCGCAGCGGGGTAATTGAATTCGGCGCGGGAGTCCCGAACCCGCGGCGCTCTGCCCGCCCGGGTGTTCCATCCGCGAGGGCCTTCGGGTAAACGCCGCATTACACGCGATCTTCGCAGGCTTCATGACGACTCAGCCGAAGCCCGACTGAGCGTCCCCCCCTCGTCTGCACCAGTTCGAGGAGCTCGTCGGCGACGTCTGTACGTGTTTTGTCGAGTGTGCGTTCATGTTCATGTACTAACTTCATACGAAACCGGTTCTATGACACGCCGTCAAAGTTGTAAGTCATGAAGATGAGAACGGTACCTGCCACCATCCTGCTGTCGATCGCGCTTCTCCAGACGAGCGCGTTTGGGTCCGATGTTCAGTTGCGCTCGTTGCTGGAAGCGTCGGACATGCGCACCGAATCGCTCCATCCCGCACCTGATGGCGGTTCCGTGATTGCGGTCGTCCGGACGGGCAACGCGCCTTATCGCGATGATTTCGTCGGCCTCGGTGTGCGGGTACTCTTCCTGATCGATCTGCGCGCCGGCTCGATTCGGCCGCTCACCGCCGCTTCGGAAGACGCACACTCTCCCGCCTGGTCTCCGGATGGTACGCGAGTCGCGTTTTTCAATCGCGCATTTCACTTGAGCACGCTCGATCTAGCCACGGGGAATCGCCTGGTCATCACTTCCGTTGAGGGAGCGGCGCGAAATCCTGTCGGTGAAGCGGCCGAGATCGCGTGGTCCACCGACGGCAGGTCAGTTGCCTTCGCCGTCCAGCCGGACGTGTCATGGCAGGAACGTTTCATCGACAGAACTGTAAGCGCACCGGGCAGTATGAAAGGACCGATTGTCGTCGACGGGACCTCGGACGATGCGCCGCTGCTTCGCGCCCAGGGCATGCGCGGGCCTCTCTTCACCGGGACGGAGAAGGTATTACGCACTGCCTCTGGAGTGCTGGCGAGTCTTGCCGCGACTGAGCGGCTCCTTTCGTTTTCCGGCGAGGAGGCGATCGTCCGGAACGGCAGCGCGATCGAGATGGTCCCTTCGCGGCGCCGCCTCGGAACGATCGAAGGAAATGTGGTCCACGCGCACCGTACGTCCGGCGGTGCCTGGCTCTTCGTATCGCGAGAAGGGGAGGAGTGGCTGCTCACATCTCTTCGGGAGGAATCCCTGGAGATCCTCGGCCGCACACCGGCTCGCAACGATGTGCGCGTGATCGGCATCACCACAAACGCCCTGATCGCGATCGAAAAGACCGGGACGACTGACCGTCTCGTGGAAATCCACCTCCGCACTGGCGAAGCGCGCACGATTCTCGAAGATGCGGTAGTGCATCGTGTCACGGTCGTTGGTGATCGCGTACTCGCAGCCACGGCTACGGCTACGGAGCCCGAGTCGCTCCAACTCCTCGGCGCGCGCGAACACGTCCGCATCGGGTCGTGGCCCGGGGTGAACCCGAAGATATTTGACGGGATCACCACACGCGTAGTCCGCTGGACCAGCGGCGAAGCCATCATCGAAGGTCTCTATGTGACTCCGCAGGAGGAGAAGCCGCGTGCAACCCTACTCTTTCTACACGGCGGCCCCGAGAGCCGCGCCACCGCCGATGCTCACTTTCTGCATGGCCCTCTCGGAGGCTACGCTGGACTTCTCGCGCGGGCCGGCTACGCCGTTCTGCTCCCGAACTTCCGCCACGGAAAGGAGCTCGGGAATGGGCGCCTCTTTCAGACCCCGGCAGCCGATGCACTGGCCGGAGTCGAGAAACTCGTGTCCGATGGCATTGCTGATCCGAACCGCCTCGGGATTTACGGCTTCAGCTATGGCGCAATGCTCACGGGCTGGATCGTCGCCCGTGATCACCGTTTTCGCGCTGCCGTCCTCAGCGCCGGAACGCTGGACATGCTCGCCGACGATCGCGCCCGGCTTCACGGCGACCGCGCATATCACGCCTACGCGCCCGGCCGCGCCGGCCCCAAGGATCACCTCCTCGATCACTGGATCGCTCCGGAGAAGTATCGCGAGCTGTCCCCGCTCGAGCGCGCCTCCGACGTCCGTACTCCCGTGCTCCTCATTTCCACCGCCGCTGAACATCTCAGCGGTTACGACTATCCTGCGTACTTCAATGCACTCCGCCTCAACAAAGTCGCAGTGCAATGGGCGTATTACCCCGCTGCGTGGCACGGTGGGTCGTGGTCGGTCGACGACCGCGTGGACAGCATGCAACGGATACGGGAGTGGTTCGATGAATCGATCCAGTGAGCACCGCCCAGCGAAGGCTCGCCTGCTGTTGCGCATCGATTTGGGGGTCAGACTTTCGTTCTTCGCCCGGGAGCCGCGGACTGGTCGGCCTCGCGACCGTGATCGATGTCCTGGTGCAGTAGGTACTGTCGGTGCACCGTATGAAGCGGTCACTTTACGGCATGGACTGTCTTAGGCTTCGAGTGTAACCGCGACCGCCAGGCATCTCTCGATCGCCTCACGGAGATTGGATTCGAGCTCTTCGAGCGTTTCGCCCTGCGAGGCGCAACCGGGAATCGCCGGAATCTCGCCCCAGAAACCGCCCTCTTTACTTGTGCCGGGATCCTGACCTTCGTTTTCGGTTCGCGACGTCGGCGTGAGCCTACGGGGCCTTGGACTCTCCCACTGCTGCAGTGAGCCACAGATCTGTGATCCTCCTATTGGACACGCCCTCGCACCGACCGCGTTTCTGGTGCACGGCTTCGTGCATGGGCTCGCCTCGGCGATCTAGAACCCGATGGATGACTGATGCGGACCGGCGGTCCGACATCGACCGAAAGAAACGCCAGGGATAGCGTGCTGGAGCGAAGATCAAGACCACGGCGAGGTCGGGACCGAGGCCTGGAATCCATGGAAAACGCCACCGCCGACCCACCATCCGGCGTTTCCCACAGCTACCAAAGGCCCGACCGCCGCGACAGAATCCTTGGAGAATCAAAAAGACGAGGCGACCTATCCGGCCGCAAGGAAGACCTGCGCTCACGCTTGACAACTGCGCCCAATGGACGACCCCAACTCATGATGTGTTCGGCCATTGACCTTCACTCCAACAACAGCGGCTCTCTCCGGTCCGTCTCAGCGATTCAGGAGATCCATTGCCCACGGACCGATGCCGTTGAGCTGGATCTCGACCGGCTCACTGCCGGTGTAGCCCCACATCTTCATGCGCGGGGGCATCACGGTGACACTGCCGGCCGGCAGTGTCACGGCGGCATCGCGGCTGAGGTTGTTCCCTGTCGCCAGATAGAGAGTCCCCGACAGAACCGTCACGCGCTCGGTGGTCGGATGGGTATGCGCCGGGATCTCGTAGTTCGCCGGGAACCTCAGTCGCAGAGTGAACGGCTCGCGCGCCGAAAGATCGCCCTCGATCACGGCCGACGTGGCTCCAGGCGGCAGTGAACCGACCCGGTTCCATTCGAGCTCGTCGGGCAGAACGGTGATGTGTCCCACGGCTTCCGTCCGTACCGCAGATTGCTCGGCAATGGTCGGTGTTCCGGCTGCAGCGCATCCGATCAGGAACATCAGTGGCAAAGTCCTCATCAATAGCTTCATACACTCCTCCTTTCGAAGGATGTCTGTGCATGCAGAGACCACACCGGATCCGAAGCCGGAGGCGCCTCCACAGCCTTCTCACTTACCAGGATGACCAGCTGGCGCCATAATGTCGGCACTTTACTGCGCCGACATCGGGCGCGACTGAGCTCCTCCACGACTCGATAGCGTCGTTCTGAACTTCCATGTTCTGCTTCATCAGAAGATCCCGGCCGAGGATCTCGATCACTCCGTGCCGATGACCTCGAAACCGAACGCTTCAGCAGCCCGACCGAGCGCACCGTCGTGCGTAGCAACGACCAGCCTTTCGGCCGACTGCTCGGACCAGAGCACTGCAGTCGCGAGATGAATCGCATCGAGAGTTCCAACCACCGTCGGCATGGGCTGAGACGCGCGGGAAAGAACGGGACGGGTAATCTCGACGATGTCGATCTCGTCGATGATCGCGTAGACGGCGGAGCGGCGGCGCGCATGATCTTTGTCCGACAATCCGAACTTCATCCGAAATCGGTCGATCGTCCGCAGGCATTCCACTTCGATGAGCGAGCTGGAGACTCCTCGTCGGATCTCCTTCCACTGGCTGAGACCACCCGGTTGTCCCAGGACCAGCCGGAGTACGACCGAGGAATCGACATATGCGATCATCTTCGCGCGCGATCCTCGAGAAGCAGATCGACGACGTCCTGCTTTTTGCGAATTGACGGCGGGAGAGGAATGCTGGCGAGGCGCCTTTTCCCGGCAGCCTGGCGTACCCGAAGCGGCTCCGATCCGCCCCGGTAAGGAACGATCAGCGCGACGGGCGATCTCCGATCGAGGACGGTGATCGTCTCACCTCGCCGCACCTTTCCGAGGTTCTCGCTCAACTTCGCTTTGAGCTCCGCAATCCCGACGCTCTTCATGACCCTATAGTAGTCATATCTGGTCATTACCGCAAGTGCGGCTTCTACTGAAACCTTTACCGTCCCTCCGGCCACCAATCTGCAGACCCCTCTGATTTCTTCGAGGTTCCTTTCGATTCCTCCGGCACCGGCCCGGCAGGTCGTGTTCGCCGCCTGGGGAGCCGCACGCGACGACGGGGACCTTGGGGTCACATCTGTAGTTTAGCGTGGCACCCGGCCCTGTTAGCGGGCAACCGGCCCTGTTGTAGACAGCCGATGCCTGCCCAGGGCGTCCCGGCGGCGTCGAGCGATGCATCGGAACATTCGTCGCCGGGGGCTTCGTACGGAAACGTTCGCGATGGCTGGATATTCGACGATGGTGGCGTCGTGCAGAATGTCCGTGGCTCAGATTCGGATCGGTTGCGGGAGCTTCTTCATTTTCGAGCTCGCGCGATGCAGATCCACCGCCTTCTGAGCATTGAGCCAGAAGCCGGGAGTCGTGCCGAAGGTTGCGCCGAGCTTCAACGCCATTTCTGCGGTGACGGAAGTGCGGTCGTTGACGAGCCGGTTGATCACCTTTACATCGCATCCGATGTGATCGGCGAGCTGCTTCTGCGTCATCTCCAGCGGAACGAGGAACTCTTCCCTCAGTATCTCGCCCGGAGTCGTGGGTGGGCGGTCAATGCCTGCACGTTTTTCCATCATCTCTCCTCAATGGTAGTCCGTGATCTCGACATCGATCACGCCGAGGTCGGTCCAGCGGAAGATAATCCGCCATTGATCGTTGATCCGGATACTGTGGAACCCCTCCAGTGAACCCTTCAACGCCTCGAGCCGGTTCCCGGGCGGAGATCGAAGATCACTCAAAATCTCTGCGTAGTCGATCATGTCCAGCTTCCTCAGGGCGATCTTCGCGACGCTTCGCCAGCCCGCACGTCTGGGAATCGGTCCGCCGCGAAAGAATTTTTCAAGCGCGGGGTCTGAGAAACTCCTGATCGCCACGTGAACAGCATACCTTAGAACGGTATACCATGTAGCGGTATTGCACGACGAGGGCGCTCGATCGTCCCGTCATGCTCCACCGTTGGGTGGGGAAGATGTGACGTGGAACCTGATCTCCGTCCGAGATCACGCGATCGGTTAGACTTTGCGACGACGATGCTCGATTTCAAGCACCTCTTCGAATCGGCACCCGGTCTGTACCTCGTACTCGATACCGATCTCCGCATCGTCGCCGCAAGCAAGGCCTACCTGGCCGCCACGATGACCAAGCTCGACGAGATCGCCGGGCGGAACATCTTCGACGTCTTCCCGGACAATCCGGACGATCCGACCGCCGACGGGACCCGGAATCTTCGCGCGTCACTCGAGGCGGTCCTCGAAACCAGAGAACCGAACGCGATGGCGGTTCAGAAATACGACATCCCGCGGCCCGCCGAGGCGGGAGGGGGGTTCGAGGAACGCTACTGGAGCCCGATCAACTCGCCGGTGTCGGTCGACGGCCAGCTCACTCACATCATCCACCGGGTCGAGGACGTCACCGAGTTCGTCAAACTCCAGCAGCTCCAGAGCGAGAAGGAAGCGGCCTACGAGCGCACCAGGGCCGAGCTCTACGCTCAGGCCCAGCTCACCGAGGTTCTGAATCTGAAGGAGAGCATCTTTCCCGACGTCGGAACGCTCGGGCTCATCCCCCGCTCGAATCTCTACGTGATCCTGATGAATGCGCCGGCGGCCGTCTGTATCGTTCGAGGCGCGGATTACGTCATCGAGCTCGCCAACCCCGCGTTTCGCCGGCTGTGCGGGCACCGCGAAATCCTCGGCCGGCCGCTGCGAGAAGCTTTCCCGGAGAAGATGTCGCCTCAGTTTCTCGAACCCCTCGGCGAGCTGCCTCGAACGAGGCACGCCGTCATCACCAGAGAGGTCCGTCTGATGATCGACGCCGGGGATGGAACCGAAGAGAAGGAAATCTACTCCTTCGTTTACCAGCCGATGCACGGAGTCAGCGGCGAGAGCGAAGGTGTCGTGATGTTCGGGTTCGACGTCACCGAGCTTCAGACGACCAACGCCGCGCTCGAGCGACTGACCCTGCTCGACCCGCTGACCGAGACCCTCAACCGTCGCGGGCTGCAGGAAAAGCTCGACAGGCAGATCGAAAGCCTGCGGGAGAAGGAGGAAGCGACTCTCGTCGTCCTGATGGACCTCGACAATTTCAAGCAGATCAACGATTCGCTCGGGCATGCGGTCGGCGACATCGCTCTCAAGGAGGTCGCGCTGCGCCTCAAAGCGTGCATCAGGCCGATCGATGATCTGGCACGACTCGGTGGCGACGAGTTCATGGTGCTGATGCCGCGGGTGCCCATCGACGAAGTCCAGCGAATCGCGGAAAGATTGCGGCTGGCAATCAGCAGTACGACCATCCAGGTGAGCACGGGATCGGTCATGTTCACCGCGAGCCTCGCAGCGATGATGCTCACCGAGGAGCTCTCCTCGATCGACGAGCTGCTCACGAAATCTCATCAGGTTCTCTACCGCAGCAAAAAAGGCGGTGGAAACCGCGTGTCGTATTCGGGGTCGCACTTCGATGACACCCTCCGGCGGCTGGCCGAGGCAAGAGACCGGCGCGAAATCCTGATGAAGGGAAAGAAATTCTTTTCCGTCCGGCATCCGATCGTCCGCCTGGAAGACGAATCAACCGTCGGTTACGAATTCCTGACCCGTCTGACCGGCAAGAATGCCGTGGAGATGCCGGACCATTTCTTCCGCTTCTCGGCGGAAGAAAACATTCTCACGGTCGTGGATCGTCAGTGCCTTCGAATCGCTCTCCGGGCAGCCGGGGCGGTCGCGTCAGGGCGGTGTCACGTGAATCTCTATCCTTCGACGATCGTCGGAGTACCAGTGGAACAGCTCATCGACGAGTTCCCGGATGATCGGCCGGACGGGTCGTTCTGCATCGAGATCAGCGAGCAGCAGATTCTGGGCGATCCCTCCTATCTGCTCGAGCCCGTGCGGCAATTGCGACAGGCCGGTATCGCGATCGCCGTGGACGACGTCGGCTTCGGCAACAGTTGCCTGGAAAGTCTGGTTGTCCTCGAGCCCGAAGTGATCAAGATCGACAAGCGCTGCGTCAGGGATCTCGACAGCGACGCCGCCGTCCGCGGGCGACTCGAGCGGTACCGGGACCTCGCCACATCGCTGGGAGCGATGATCGTGGTCGAGGGGATCGAAACGCGCGAGAATCTGGACATCCTCCGTTCGATGGGTTTCGAGCTCGGTCAGGGCTTTTACTGGGGCCGGCCGGAGTGATTGAAGGATACGAGGATATGAGGGTTCCTCGGCAGGCAATGGCCTCGGAGGCCCGTAGTTCGAGCTCGGCGCGGTTGGGCGCAAGTGATTGTAGAATCAGAGCGTGAGTCGTCGACGACTGTCGATATCGACACTTTGGTCCTTCATCGTTCTGCTGGCGGCGCTCGGCGTCACCGCCTCGGTGCTGCGGGCGTGGGGGGTGTTCGACAGTGTGTTCCTCAGCGAAGGCGAGGTGCCGGAGATGTCGAGGATTGATCGCGCCAACCTCCGCGCTCTCAATGAACTGCTCGCGATCGAGCCTGGAACGGCGCTGTACGAGGATGGAGAGGAGCAGAACCGCCGGTTTCTCGGAAAATTCAACAGCAATCCGGGCGCGACGCTCCTTCACGTGATGCCTGCTGCCCTGTTCATGATCCTTGCGCCGATACAGTTCGTGGCTCGACTCCGTTCCCGGCATCCGGCGTGGCATCGCTGGAGCGGCCGATTCCTGGTCGCCCTGGCTGTTCCGATTGCGATTTCAGGATTCTACTTCGGTATCCTGATGCCCTTCTCGGGACTTCTGGAATCGTCGGGGATCGCCCTGTTCGGCACGCTCTTCCTCGTTGCTGCGATCCGCGGCTTCGGCGCCATCCGCGCCGGAGACGTGGTACGCCACCGAGCATGGATGATTCGGATGGTCGCGGTCGCCCTCGGCGTGTCGAGCGTTCGAATCATCGGAATGCTGCTTGCGGTGCTCCTTCGGGAAGGCCCCGACATCTGGTTCGGCCCATCCGTATGGCTCGGATTCGGCCTCACGGTCGTCGCAGCAGAGCTCTGGATCCGCCGTACGAGCCCGAGGAAAAAGCGAGCAACTCCACTAGGCCCCACGCTCCCCCCTCCGGCTTCCCTGCCCGCGCCGGAACCGTCCATTGGCGGGTGAGATCGCGCACCGTCACCGCGGCAACCTGATACCGAAACCATGTTGCGCTCAGCATGTATATACTTTACGATACAAAGTCCTTCGTAGTCGAGGACATCATGAAGAAATGGATCGGATTTCCCCCACCGCTATCAGTACCGTTCTCATCTGGGGGTTCGGATGGCATCCCGCGGGTGCGGGGGGTTGACGCCGACGCTCCATCAGGACTGAAAGCATGACGAAAACCACCATTGCCGGCGTATCCGCCGTCGCGCTCGCCGTCATCCTCGCCATCATCCTCGGTTACCGCACGCTCCAGCATAGTTTCGAGCGATCCGCGGCGACACCCGACGGGACGACGACCGCCGTCACCGCGGCCCATCCGAGCTTCATCCATGGGCGCATCACCACGGTCAGCGGGGCGATCTACGAGGGGCGGCTCCGCTGGGGCATCGACCAGGAGGCGTTCTGGAGCGACCATTTCAACGGTGTCAGAACCGACAACCGATGGGTCGACCATGTACCGCCCGAGCAACTCCCCACCGAGCCCCGCCGCATCGAGATCTTCGGAGTCAGCGTCGGCCGACAGCAGCGCCCTCTCGACCTCGGGCGTCCCTTCATGGTGCGATTCGGCGATATTGCACGCATCGAGACGCTCGGCGTCAACGAGGTGCGGGTGAGTCTGAAAAACGGGACGGTCGTGGACCTCAATCGTCTCGATGCCAGCGACTTCGACGACTCCATGCGCGTGTGGGACGCGACGCGCGGCGTCATGGATGTCGACAGGCGGCTTCTCCGCACCATCGAGCTCTTCCCCCCGCCGGTAACGGGCACCCCGCCCGACCGGCTGCACGGAACGGTGCGCACGCGCGACGGAGACTTCACCGGTTTCGTCCAGTGGCATCGTGAGATGAGTCTCGGGACCGACGAGTTGGAGGGGCGGGCTGACGACGGCACTCACAGCATTCCGTTCGGCACGATCCGCTCCATCGCAAAAAACTCCCCCGACAGCTCTCTCGTGACGCTCGCCGACGGCAGCGAGGTGGTTCTCTCGGGAACACGTGAGGCCGGCCGAGGCAACGGCGGGATCTATGTCGACGATTCGCGTTACGGGCGGGTGCTCGTGTCGTGGGACGCCTTCGAGCGCATCGATTTCAGCGCGCCCGAAGCGGCCGGGAGTGGACCTGCGTACGACGACTTTCCCCCGGGCGCTCCGATCACCGGCGGGGTCACGACGCGCGATGGCCGCCGCCTCGAGGGACGGCTCGTTTTCGATCTCGACGAGACTGAGACCATCGAGACGCTCGATGCCCCGCGGCATGGGGTCGACTACACGATCCCCTTCGGTCTGATCGCTTCGATCGCCCCCCTCGGTCCCGAAGAGGGAGCGCGAGTGACCTTCCACAGCGGTGAGGAGCTCGTGCTCGAGCATGAGGGGGATCTCGGCAGCCAGAACGCCGGCCTGCTGATCTTCGCCGAGGGAGTCGAGCGCGGCGAGTACTTGCGGTGGGCCGACGTCGCGCGGATCGACCTCGACCGTCCCGGGGCGATGTACCCGCCGATCGAGTAGCGCCGAGCGAGCGACTGGGAGGGCGACCCTCCGGCGAGCGAAAATGACCGCAATCTCACCACTCGCCGTAATCAAACTCATGCGCCGCCCTTCCGTTCATCCCGAGCGTGCGGTCGGGCGGGGGGCGAGGGATCTCTCATGAAAGTACTAGCAAACCAAGCGAAGCACCGAGTTTGCGGGATTAACAAACTGAAAATCGATGCGCCCCGGAAGGGGCGCTCAGAAAGGAGCGCGGGGTTAAGGGAGGTGCCGCCAGGCGCCGACCGCAACCCCGGGTTCACATCGCCCACACATTTGGAGCCCCGGAGGGGCGACAGATTCAGAAGCCTTCAGTCTCGGGGACGGCTCATCTGTCGCCCCTCCGGGACTCGAGATTTTGATGCCCTCGTGACCCGGGGTTCCGCGGCCTTCGGCCGCTCCACCCCGCGCTACTTTATGCCGCGCCTCCGGCGCTGCGCTCGGATCACTGCACGCGCTCGAATCGCTCGCCACGCATCACCACCGCCGTCGCGGGGCTGCCATCATCGGGAAACTCGAAGCTGAAGACGACGCCGCCACCGATGTCGACCCGCAGCTGATTGTTCGCCGCATCGTAGATCTCCGCACGGCTTCCGGCGACTCCCATTCTCGCCTCGAGCCCTCCGGCAACGACGTGCCAGTCGATCCTCCCGAACTTCGGGTTCTCATACGTACCCGCGAAGTGCTCGAGAGAATGACTTAGGGGCGCGAGACGGTCTTGGCGCTCGGCGAGATGCTCACTCATTTCGTTCTTCCAGCTGTCCCGCTCTCCCTGCAGAGCTGCAAATTGTCGTTCGTACTCCTCTTCCAGATCCCCGCGTCCGGCAAGCCTGTCGTAAATCCAGGTCGCCACGAGATCGGCCGCGTCCGACGCGATACCGCCTCCATTGGTCAGCACCACGACGCCGAGACCGGTTTCCGGCTCGAACGACATGTGCGAGCGATAGCCGGAGAAGGCCCCGAAGCGCTGGACGATCGTCCTTCCCTGCCACTCGGAGACGTCCCATCCGTAACCCCACGCCTTCCGCTCGAATGGACCGAATCTCCTGGCCTGGGGGACAATCCGCTCGTGCATCGAAGCGATCGGTTCTGCGGGGAAAACGCGCCTGCCTTCGAGCCGCCCGTGGCTCGCATGCGCCGCAACGAACCGGATGAGATCGCTGGCGGTCGTGAAGTGGCCTCCTGCCGCGTGGAGGTTCGCGTCGGCCTTCGGCAGTCGAATTCTTCCCCACCCCTCGCCGGCGACGAGTGGGGCGAGCGCGTGGGGCCAGGCCACTCGCTCCGGGTCGATGGCCGAGACGCGAGCCGTCGTCGACTCCATCCCGAGCGGTTCGAGCACCTCACGCTCGACTACGTCCTTCCAGCCGTGGCCATCTCGCGGATCGAGCGCCAGACCGAGGATGTTGTACGGGAGGTTGCGATATGCGAATGCGTTTCCCCTCTCGGATGGACCATAGTCAGCGAGAAGCTCGATCAGAAGCTCGGGGGTGAACTCGCCGCTATACGCAGTACGGACGACGACCGGGCCCTCCTGATCGATGCCATCGGTCATGGTCAGCAACTGGTGCACGGTGATCTCGTCCGCATCGAGAGGGGCGGCAAGCTCGAGGGTCGGCAGGTAACGCGTGATCGGCGCGTCGAGCGCGATCTTTCCTTCGGCAGCCATGAGAACGAACGCAGTTGCGGTGAGCGCCTTGGTGCTCGAAGCGATGTAGAACGCGCTGTCGGCTGTGGCGGGCCGGCCCGAGGCGGCGTCGGCGACACCGAATCCGCCCTCGTAGAGCACCCACTCCCCTTTCGACACCGCGATCGCCATCCCCGGGGCCAGACCCGCGTCTACGACCCGGGCCGCGAACCTCTCGACGTCCTCCCGCCATTCTCCGCCGATCGTGGCCTGGGAGTGAGCAGGTGCAGCGACGGTAAGAGCCGCGCACAGGATGGTTGCAGCGATTCGAGCGTTCATGTTCCCTCCTCGTTGCCGCCGATGATATGCGGCCACCGAAGCGCCGCGTTGAATGAATCAAACCGCGGATGAATCAAATCGGTGAACGAATCAGCCTCTGGCCAGTTTGCGGAGAATCGCGGGAGTCAGTCCGGTGGCCGAGCGCATCTCCCGGCACATGTGCGGCTGATCGGCATACCCGGCAAGCTGGGCAATCGCGGAGAGACTTTGCCTGGTGCCGGCCACCTTCTCGGCCGCTCTGCGGAGCCGGACCTGGCGGCGATAGCGGCTGACCGGGATTCCGTACGCGCGCCGGAACGCCCGCGTGAGCGACACCGGATGTACGCACAGGCTTTCGGCGAGCTCGCGGACCTCGATTCCCGCCGGTGCGAGATCGTCGAGTGCTTCACGCGCGCGCCGAATCCAGCCCGGAGCATCGCCCGGCCGCGGTGCCGGAGCATCGATGAACTCCGCAAGCAGCTCGAAAACGATGTTCTCTGCGTCGCGTCCGGAAGACGGCTCGAGCAGCGCACGACCGAGGGAGAGGAGGGGTTGGATGCCTTTGTCGGCGTGACTCCATCGCCAGACTTCCGGACGGCGATCGTCCTCGAGAAGATCGGGATCGGTGATCTCGACGGCGATCGTTCGCGCGCCGCGAGGACCCACGTCGTTCTCGTGGACGGTGCCGGCCGGCTTGAAGACGACACTGAGGGCCGACGCATCTTCTTCAATCCCGTTGGCACGCTCGCGAAGGGCCCCGTCGATCACCAGGGTGATTCCCATCCAGTCGTGCGCATGCGCCTCTCGCCGATATCCCGGGTGATAGCGGACACGCTCCACCCGGAAACCGCGGCCGCTGAGGGACGCGCCCTTCTCGAACAGATCTTTCGCGGCTCGCGCAGCCATACTCTCGAGTATACGTGTCGGGGGGAGCGCCGTTAACAGCGATGACGCGTCGGATCGGACGGACGAGAGGAAAAGCGGGATCGCCTGCTGACGCAGCGCATAGAGCGCGCCGCGAACGACCCGGCAGAGCCCGGCGGTCCAATGAATACCCCGGGCCGGTAGGCTCCTTGCTCTCCATTTCTGCCGGAGGGTTCGATGAGGTTCGGACGAAGAAGAAAGAAGCGGCCATCCATCCTGAAGGGCATGCTCGCGGGTGCCATCGGCGGCGCCGCCGGCACCGTCGCGATGAACTATGCGCACATCGCCTGGAACAAAGCCGAGGCGAAGCTCCGTGAGGCCGACGGATCGGGATCCGCTGAGCAATCCGGCGAGCCCGCAACCGCCAGGACCGCCGGCAGAATCACCGAGTCGTTCCTCGACCGCCCCCTCACCAGCCGGGAAAAGGCGATCGCCGCGCAGATCGTCCACTGGTCGATGGGCTCCGGGTCCGGCGCGGTCTACGGCGGCCTCGCTTCCCGTTACCCCGGCGTCGCTTCCGGCGCCGGGCTCCCGTTCGGCCTCACCCTCTGGGCCGTCGCCGACGAGATCGCCGTCCCTGCCGCCGGCCTCTCCCCGCCACCCGGCGAGGTCTCCGCGACGATGCACACCAAAGCGCTCGCCGCCCATCTCGTCTACGGACTCGTCACCGAGCTCGTTCGCCGCGGCGTCGTCCGCCTCCTCGGTGACCCGGTCAGGAGTCGATGACATCGGACCGCAGATGCGACCCCCAGCCGATACGATGACGATGATGCGTGAGAACTGCCTGCAGCGAAAACGCGAAACGGCCGGACGACTGACCGCGGCGCTCCTCTTCGGCCTGATCGCTACGACAGCCTTCGCGCAGGACGCGCAGCAGCAACAGCCTTACACCGAGACGATCGACGTCATCCGGCACCTCATCATCGTCCGCGTCAGCGATTCGGCCGGAAATGCGATCACCGATGTCGAGCCGGAGGAGTTCCAGGTCACGATCGGCGGTGAGCCCGCCGAGGTGGAGTCGGCGAGCTGGATCGCGGCCGGCGCGAGCGATCCTCTCCCCGCTGCGGAGGCAGCGACGCCGGAAGCCGTCCCGGAGGCACAGCCGTCGAGCCGGCTCATCGTCATCTTCGTCCAGACCGATTTCGCGCGCGCGACCCAGCGGCTTGCCGGCCAGATGAAGTTCAACGCCGGCTTCGTCCGGGATCTCGTCGACTCGTTGCAGCCGGACGACCTCGTCGCGGTCGTCTCGCACGATTCGCACATGAAGCTGCAGCTCGACTTCACGATCGATCACGACGCGGTCGCGGAGGCCGTCCGGGAGTCGATCCGGATCCGTCAGGTGCCGCTGCCCGAGCCGCTCACTCTCGGGCCGACGCTCGCCGGCGAGCTCGACGAGTCGGAGATGCGCGATGCCGCGACGGGAGAGGAGGCGCTGCTCGTACTCGCGCGCGCGCTGCTGTCGCTGCGCGGCGAGCGGATCGTCATCATCGCCGGCTGGGGGCTCGGCGAGCTCCGCGACGGTTCGGTCGCGATGTCGGAGGAGTGGTCGCGGGCGATGGCGCTGTTCCAGTCGGCCAGCATTCCGGTCATCACGCTCCACACCGGACTCGAAGGAGGCCAGCTTGCCGGGGGAATGAAGTCGACCTCCAAAGCGACGGGCGGCTTCTTTGCCGGAACCCAGCAGTTTTCGGGACAGGCTCTCCGGCGCGTGCGCGGCGCGCTCGCCGGCTACTGGGAGCTGGTCGTGCGGCGGGACGAGACTCTCGGACCCGGCGCGCACGAGGTCGAGGTGGTGGTCGCCCGGCCGGGGGCCGTCCTCATGGTCGCTCCGGCGATCCGCGTGCGGCGAACCTCCGCGCCCGCTCCCCTGAACTCGAAAAGATCCCGATCCCGTAGGAAGAGACGAGAGGCGAGAGACGAGACGGTGTGACCTCGAAGGTCGCGGAGTATGATTCCTCGAAACGACCCGTCCCGAACAGGAGCCTACCGACGATGCGATCTGCAATTCTTTCCCTCTTCTCCCTTCTCTTCATCCTGCCTGCTGCCGCACAGCCGACCGACCGGCTCATGCAGGAAGCGGAGCGCGTCGAAGAGCAGGTGATCGAGTGGCGGCGCGACATCCATGAGCACCCCGAGCTCGGCAACCGCGAGTTTCGCACCGCGAAGATCGTCGCGGATCATCTTCGCTCGCTCGGCATCGAGGTAGAGACCGAGATCGCGCACACCGGAGTCGTCGGGACGCTGCGCGGCAATCGCCCAGGGCCGGTGGTCGCGCTTCGCGCCGACATGGACGCCCTGCCGGTCCTGGAGCAGACCGGACTTCCGTTCGCTTCGCGCGTCACCGCGGAGTACAACGGGCAGGAAGTCCCGGTCATGCACGCGTGCGGTCACGACAATCACGTCGCGATTCTGATGGGTGTCGCCGAGGTGCTCGCCTCGATGCGCGAGGACCTTCCGGGGACGGTGAAGTTTTTCTTTCAGCCCGCCGAGGAAGGGCCGCCGGAGGGGGAGCGGGGAGGCGCAGCGCTGATGATGGAAGAGGGTGTGCTCGCGGGTCCGCGCGCCCCGGAGGCGATCTTCGCGCTCCATGTCGGTCCGTATCCTCCGGGAATCTATTACAAGGCGGAAGGGATCATGGCGGCCGCGGATACTCTCCGGATCCGGGTCGACGGGCGGCAGACGCACGGCTCGATGCCCTGGCTCGGAGTCGATCCGATCACAGCCTCGGCGCAGATCATCGCCGCGCTCCAGACAATACCCAGCCGGCAGCTCGACGTCTCCGCGGCTCCGGCGGTCGTCTCGATCGGCTCGATTCAGGGAGGTGTTCGCGGCAACATCATTCCGGACTTCGTCGAGATGGTCGGAACGATCCGAACGCTGGATGAGGCGATGCAGAAGGACTTTCATGAGCGGATTCGCCGCACGACCGAGCACGTGGCGATGAGCGCGGGCGCGACCGCATCGGTCGAGATCGAATCGTACGCGCCGGTGACCTGGAACGATCCGGAGCTCGTGAGCCGGATGCTGCCGACGCTGGTGCGAGCCGCAGGCGAGAAGCGCGTGCACGCATTCGCACGGCCAATCATGGGCGCCGAGGACTTCGCGCATTTCCAGCAGCAGATTCCCGGCTTCTACTTCTTTCTCGGTGTGAACGATCCGGGAGTCGGAGCCGGCGAGGCACCGCCGAACCACTCCCCTTTCTTCGACGCGAACGAAGATGCGCTGATCATCGGGGTGCGCGCGCTCGCCGGGCTCGCGTGGGATTACCTCCACGGCGCGGCGGCACAATAGATGTGAACAGCCCGCGTTTCAGGAAAGGTCGAGCACCAGCCGCAGACCAGCGTCGAGTCGCGCAAGCGAAGCACCTTCGAGTCGCCCCATCCGCTCGGTCAGCAATGATTTAGTCAAGGTCAGGATCTGAGAGACGTTGACGACCGACTTCTTCGGCAATCCCGTCCCGCGCCGTGACACGACGAAGTTCCCAGGCGCTTCGCCGAGAGCGAGATTCGACGTGAGCGTCGCTATGATTACGGTCTGAATGCGACTCTCGTTGAAGTCGTTGGCTTGGATCACGACCACCGGTCGCCGGTAACCGGGAGACGAGCCATGGGGATCCGGCAGAGAAGCCCACCAGATCTCCCCGCGCCTCACCACTCCTCCCGCGGAATCGAGAGTCCCTGCATGATCGACAGCGCCTCATCCACCTCGGCGGATTGCTCGCTATAAATATCATCGAGCTTTTCTCTCACTGCCTTCGAGCGATGCCTGACCGTATAGTCGGCCACGGCTAGCGCATAAAGGCGGCTGCGCGTTATCTGGAGTCTCTCCGCAAGCTCCTCGGCCTGCTCGAACAGTTCGTCTGGTATCGAGATCGCTGTTTTCATACCACAGTATAACTCAAGTGGCTGGTCGCTATTCCTGCGACGTACCGCTGTAAGACCTTCTCCCGCGGTCGATCGAGGTGTGATGCCGACTCCCCCAACCTCCAACCTCCAACTGTGATGCTGGTACCATTCGGCGCCGCTGAATGGACCCGCTCGCTCACACGCTCACAGGGGCGAATCTCGCCGCCACCCGGCTCGGTGGCAAGTCCCGTCTCGCCGCCGCCGCGCTCGTGATCGGGGCCAACGCGCCGGACATCGACGCGATCCTCTACTTCACCGGCCACCGCGATCTCGCGCTCGGCTTCCGGCGCGGCTGGACCCACGGCGTGCTGGCGCTGGTCGTTCTCCCCTTGATCCTGACCGGGCTCCTCCTTCTGTACGACCGGCTCCGGCCCGATCCGGAGCGGCGCGCCGATCCGAAATGGCTCCTTCTTCTCTCCGCGATCGCGACGCTCACGCATCCGACGCTCGACTGGCTCAACACCTACGGGATGCGCTGGTTGATGCCGTTCCGGCCGACGTGGTTTTACGGCGACTCGGTGAACATCATGGATCCGTGGATCTGGCTGATCCTCGGAATCGGCTGGCTCGTCGGACGGCGGCCGACGATCGCGATGGTCGCTCTCTGGGCAATCTTCACGTTCCTGATCCTCCGAATCGTCGGCGGGCGCGCGCCGGAGTACCTCGTTCTCGTCGCAATGATCGCCGTGATTCTTCTGCTGGCGCTGCTGTGGCGCGGTCCCGCGCGCAATGCGCGGCTGGGCGCGCGCTTCGCAACGACGGCGCTCATCGTCACGACGCTCTACATTTGCTCGCGGCTGCTGATCAACGCCGCGGCGGGCGCGGAGGTAGAGCGTCAGCTCGAAGCGCGCGGCATCGTTCCCGTACGCGTGCTGATGCTCTCCCCTCATCCGATCGATCCTCGGGCGTGGTCGTTCGTCGCGCGCAACGACGACCTCTACCGCGTCGGGACGATCGAGTGGCCGGGAGGGGAGGTCGAGCTCTCCGAAGAAACGCTTCCGGTCGCGAAGGAGAGCCCGGAATGGAGAGCGGCGCGGCGCGATCCCTCGATCCGCGGCTTCATGACGTGGGTGCGTTTCCCCTCGTACGTGATCGAGAGAACCGGTGGTGAGACGCGAGTCCTGATCTACGACGCCAGGCGAGCGACCGGCAGCTGGCCCTCACCAAGGATCGTGACGCTGAAACCGTGACACTGGGCTTTTCCGCGGGTATCGGAGTTAAGTTCCGGGTTCGGACCCGACCCCGCATATATTGAGCTCGATGCCAGAGATCCTGCTCGAGAAAGCTGTTCCGATCGAGATGCTTCTCGTCGCCGTCGGCATTCTGCTCGTCGTCAGCATCCTCGCGAGCAAGGCTTCGGGGCGGCTCGGTGTCCCGGCACTGGTGCTCTTTCTGACGATCGGAATGCTGGCCGGTTCGGAGGGAATCGGCGGGATCTACTTCGACGACGCCGAGACGGCGCAGTGGATCGGAGTCGTCGCGCTCGCTTTCATTCTCTTTGCGGGAGGTCTGGAAACGAACTGGGACTTCGTCCGTCCGAGCATCCGGGGCGCGCTGTCGCTCTCGACGCTCGGAGTGCTTCTGACTTCCGCATCCGTCGCGCTGGCCGTTTTCTATTTTCTGGGGCTCCCACTCCCTCAGGCTTTTCTTCTGGGAGCGATCGTTTCGTCGACGGACGCGGCGGCGGTTTTTTCGGTATTGCGCTCGAAAGGCGTGGATCTGAACGAACAGCTCGCCGCGACACTCGAACTGGAGTCGGGAAGCAACGATCCGATGGCTATCTTTCTCACCACGGCGTCGATCCAGTTTCTGCTGCAGCCGTCCACGACCGTCGGCACGCTCGCTCTGGACTTCGTTCTGCAGATGAGTCTCGGTGCTCTCTTCGGCTACCTGATGGGGGTCGTGGCGACCCTGATCGTGAATCATCTCCATCTCGAGTACGGTGGCCTTTACCCCGTTCTGACGATCGCGGTCGTCATGCTCACGTATGGAGGGGCGGCTGCGCTCGGCGGAAACGGATTTCTGGCGGTCTACATCGCAGGGATCGTCATGGCCAATCGAAATTTCGTTCACAGGCGCCGGCTGACAGCATTTCACGACGGCCTCGCCTGGCTGATGCAGATCGCCATGTTCCTCGTGCTCGGGCTTCTCGTGTTCCCGTCGCAGCTCATCGAGGTGGCGTGGGTCGGCATCGCCGTGGCCCTCGTGCTGATCTTCATCGCGCGCCCGGTCGCCGTGTTCGTGTCTCTCGCTTTCACTTCGCTCGGTTTACGGGAGAAGACACTGATCTCCTGGGTCGGGCTTCGTGGGGCCGTGCCGATCATTCTCGCAACGTTCCCTCTGCTCGCGGGAGCGCCGGGAGCGGCGCTCATTTTCAATGTCGTCTTCTTCATCGTCCTGACGTCGGTCATTCTGCAGGGAACGACGATTCCTCTGGTGGCGCGCTGGCTGAGGGTCGACGTAGCGACCGTTCCGGATCTCCCGCCAGGCGAGCCGGCCTTTTCATCGCGGAAGGAAAGCGCGCTTCTCACCATCGAAGTCGCCGAGGGCTCGCAGGCCGCCGACAAAAAGATCGTTCAGCTTCCGCAATGGCCGCGCGAAGCGCTGATCCTCGTCGTCTATCGCGATGACGAGTTCTTTCTCCCGGTGGGCGGGACCGAGCTGAAGCCGGGCGATCGGCTGATCGTCCTCACGAGCAAGAAGGTCGCTGACCGGGTTCGCGCAATTGGAGCAGCACCTCCCCGGGACGGGGTCGGGTCTGAACTTGGAACTTAACTCCGAAATCATCAGGCCTTTTCCGCTGGTATCGGTGTTAAGTTCCAAGTTCGGACCCGACCCCGTCTAATGCTCTTTCACATTCACAGCGGCGACATCTTTTTCAGCGCGGCGGGCATTCTGACGCTGGCGGTGATTGCCGGATTCCTCCTTCCGGAGGGGAAGTACGACCTGGCGCGGCGCGTGATCCGGACGTTCTTTCTCCTCTCGGTTCCGCTCGGCGCACTCGGCACGGTGCCGGTTCCTCCGGGGCTCGCGTTTGCGCTCGTCGGAGTGTGGGTCGTTCACGCCGCGCTCGGATTCGGGCGTCGCTCGAGGCGCGGCGCGGTGCTCAGCGGTTCGGTCCTGCTGCTTCTGGTCGTCGCGTCGGCCGCTCCGGAGATTGCATGGAGGCTTCGCCAGCCGCCTGAGCTCGCTCCGCCTCCGACAGTTTTCGTCTTCGGCGATTCCCTCAGTTCGGGAGGCTTCGGCGAGAGCCGAACCTGGGTCGACCATCTCGATGGCAGCGGAGGGACGAAGTTCATCAATCTCTCGATGCCGTCCGACACGACCGGTTTCGTGCTTCGGTCGCGAATCGGCGAGCTCGAGGACGGCTGCCGGGCATGCGGAGTGGTGATCGAGCTCGGTGGAAACGAAATGGTCGGAAACGGATCGGCGCGCGAGTACGAGCACAACCTCCGAAAACTGATTGCCCAATCTCGCGAGCATGGTGCGGAAAGAGTCTGGCTCGTCGAGCTGCCGCCGCTTCCCGGCCGATGGTCGTGGCCAGCCGCACAGCGTCGCGTCGCCCGCGACACAGGATGTATTGCGGTTCCCCGTCGCGTCCTCGCCTCGGTTCTCGTCGATGAAGCGAATACCTTCGACGGGCTTCATCTCACCGATCGGGGACATCAAAGGCTCGCCGGGCTGATGCACGTCTGGCTCGGGCTCGCGGCGTCGGAGGCGACACCGGTACATCGTGAGGGCCCGGTACGCCGAAATCATTAAGTTGACCCGACCTTCTCCGTCATTAAACAATACGACCTGGTTGGCGGCGCGTTCGTCAGATTGCGCCGCACGACACCGGAGGGCAATCATGAAAGACGTTTCGATGAAGGCATTATTGGCGTTGGCGGCTCTGGTCATTGCCGTGATCATCCCGGCAGGTCCCGTCCTTGCGCAGGACGAGGACGACGAACGGGAGGAGACCGAACAGACCGCGCGAAGAGTGACCGAAGAGATGACGGTCACGGCGCGAAAACAGGAAGAGTCGATTCAGGAGGTTCCGTTGTCGGTCGCGGCCCCGACCGAGGAGGAGCTGCGGGACCGTGGCGCCGAGACTCTCGAGGACGTCTCGGTCAACGTCGCGGGATTCACGGTGCAGAATGCAGGTCCGGGGCAAAGCCAGGTCGGAATGCGCGGCGTCTCGGCCGGGCGGATCATCCGCGACCAGCCGGGCGTGAAGGAACAGGTCGGCATGTACCTCGACGAGTCGGTCATTTCACTCTCGCTCTTCACTCCCGACATCGATCTGTTCGACCTCTCCCGCGTGGAAGTGCTTCGCGGCCCGCAGGGGACGCTCTTCGGCTCCGGATCCCTCTCCGGAACGGTTCGCTACATCACCAACCAGCCGCGGATCGGCGTATCGGAAACGATCGCCGAGCTGAACGCCAACACCATTTCGGACGGCGACTTCGGCGGAAGCGCGAAGGTGGCGGCGAACGTGCCGATGGGCGACACCGCGGCAATGCGCGCAGTCGCCTACTTCACGGAGTACGGCGGCTTCATGGATGCCGTGCAGCCGGATCTCCGGGTGAATGAAGACGTGAACGACGGGAACCGTTTCGGCGGACGTCTTGCGTTTCTCTTCGAGCCGAACGAGCGGCTTTCGATCACCCCGCGCATCGTCTACCAGGAGGTGGAGACCGACGGATGGAACCGGATCGACGTCTTCAACATCCTTGCAAATCCCTTCACGACGACGCGGCCGCAGGTCACTCTCGGTGACCGGAGGCAGTTCACCCAGTTCGAGGAGCCATTCACCGACGAATTCTTCCTCGGTGACCTCAACGTCGAGTACGACCTGGGTGGGCGAACTCTGACTTCGATTACCTCGTTCACGAATCGCGACATCCTGGTCATTCGCGACGCGACGGCGCTCACCGCGAGCATCACCGGTGGCACGATCGCTCTGCCGGAGAACATTTACACGATCGACGCGCCGCTGTTCGACGAGACCGGGGCGGAGTCGTTCACTCAGGAGGTGCGGTTGTCGTCAGAGATGGCCCGGTGGCAGTGGGTCGCAGGGGCGTTCTACAGCGACAGTACGCGCGACTACGCACAGAATCTTCCGGTGATCGGATTCACCGCGCTGAGCGGTATTCCGACGGCGGGAACGAAGCTGGCCGAGACGGATGAGCTCTATAAGTCCGACCTCCACTACGACTTTACGCAACTGGCGGCTTTCGGTGAGGTGACGTACGCCGTGAACGAGCGGCTCGATCTGACCGGCGGACTGCGCTGGTACGACTTCGAAGAGGATCGAGTACAGATCTTCGATGGTATCTTCGCCGACCCGATCGACAGCGTCGGCAGCGTGAGTGCGGACGGCTTCGCACCCCGCGTGATTCTCAGCTACGAGCTCTCCGAGGCGACCCGGCTCAATGCGCAGGTATCGAAGGGATTCCGGCTCGGCGGGATCAACGATCCACTCAATACTCCCCTCTGCCGCGGAAACGACGAGCAGATCTACGGCGGACGGCCAACATGGGATGACGAGACGCTCTGGAACTACGAGGTTGGTGCCAAGTCGAACATCATGAACGGCCGCGGCACGTTCAATGTGGCGGCGTATCACATGGACATCAAGGACCTGCAGGCGAGCGTCACGGCCGGATCGTGCTCCTCGCGCATCGTGATCAACGTACCGGATGCGAGAGCAACGGGAATCGAGGCGGAGTTCGAGCTCGCCCCGACGGACAGCTTCGACTTCGCGATCTCCGGCAACTTCAATGACTCCGAGCTCGGATCGAGCTTCATCGTGAATGGCGTCCCGCAGGCGGGAATCGTCGAAGGCAACCGGCTTCCGAGCGTGCCGGAGTTTCAGATGGCCGCCGCTGCGACGTACCGATGGACCATGAATCGCGGGATGGCCGGTTACGCAACCGGGGTCTACCAGCACGTCGGCGATCGCTTCACCCAGGTGAGTGATCAGCAGGAGGGTTTCGGAACGATTCCACTCGACTCCTTCGCGGGAGACATCGGCGGTCCCTTTACTCAGAACACCTTCACCTTCGATCCGAAGCTTCCGGCTTACGACGTCATCAACCTTCGCGTCGGGATTCTGCGAGGGATGTGGGACACGGCGTTGTACGTCAATAACGTGACCGATGAGCGGGCGTTGCTCGCCATCGACATCGAACGAGGGGCCCTTGCCCGCGTGTCGTACATGACGAACCAGCCGCGGACATTCGGTGTGAGCGCCCGCGTCAACTTCTGAGCCCGCGAGTCTGCGGGGTCGCGGCCTGACGGCACACGGCCCCGCAGACCGGCGACGATGCCGGAGTGTTTGCCGGCGGACGCCGTATTCTTGTCAACCGGCGGGAGGGGTGATCCAATTGGCGTTCGTTTCGGCTCGCCGAACGCGCCCATGACCCGCCGCCGAACAACATCAGACGAGACCGGAAGTGTGACCTCGCCGCCCCCGTCGATCGAGGGAGCATCATCGTAATGCGCTTCGGGTCGATCAGACGGCGTCTCGCGGGTTACCTCCTCGGGCTGGGCGGCCGGCCGGAGGAACATCCGATTCCTCCGGACTATCTCTCGCCCGCAGAGCTCAAGGGCACTCTCGACGACAAGCAGATGCGGCAGAAGGCGGAGGATTACTTTTCGTCGATCGCGGACTGGAACGATCTGCTCCGGAAGCCGTTCAGCCGGATCGAGGACACGCCGCCTCTTCTCATCAACCTCGCCGTCCTGATTCGAGGGATGAATCTCGTTCCCGGCATGAAAGTCCTCGATTTCGCGGCAGGCAGCTGCTGGGCAACCGACGTCTTTCTTCGGCTCGGGTGTCACGTCGTCAGCATCGATGTCTCGATGACCGGCCTGAGAATCGGCCGGAGCCTGATCGAGCGGGACTCGTTCCGGCGCGCGGCGCAAATCCCTGCAGTGTTCGACGGCGAGCGGCTTCCGCTCGCGGATTCTTCGATCGACCGCATCTTCTGTTTCGACGCCTTTCATCACGTGCTGCGGCAGCGGGAGGTCCTGGGCGAGATGCATCGGGTACTCGTCGGTGGGGGGATTGCCGCCTTCGGCGAGCCGGGTCCTCATCATTCGAGATCGGCGCAGTCGCAATCCGAGATGAAGACCTATCGAGTTCTCGAGGACGACCTCGATCTAAGAAAGCTGAGCGAGATGGCGTCGGACGCAGGCTTCGTCACGATGAACGTTTCGCTTTTCAACGCGGATCCCTCTTCGGTGCCGCTCGATCAGTTCGAGGAGTTTCTCGAGGGAGGGCCCGCGTGTGTCGACTACGTCGATCAGTCGCGCCAGTTCCTCAGCAACGCCCGCGACTTCTTTCTGCAGAAGGCCGGGCGAGAACGCGCCGACAGCCGGAGACCCGCGGGTCTGCGGGCGGAGATCGAAGTCGCTCTCGACGAGGTTCGATCCGACGGTTCGATTCCATTCTCGTTCAGGGTGAAGAATTCCGGGGAGGCTCACTGGCTTCCCTCGAGCGAGCCCGTCGGGGGGGTCTCGCTCGGATGTCATCTCTACGATGCGGAGCGGAAGCTGATCAGCTGGGACTTCCATTGGGAATCGCTGGAGGCGGATGGAGACAGATCGGGCGTCGCTCCCGGAGCCGTCGTCGAGGGGAGGGGAATCGTGCCGCGTCTCGCGCCGGGCGACTACATCCTCGAGCTCGATCTGGTGAGCAACGGTGTGATCTGGTTCACACAGAAGGGCTCACCGACGGTGAGCCTCCCCGTCTCGATTCCGGGTTCGTGATGCGATCCCTTGCGCTTTCCGCATGGCTCATGCATGATCTGTGTAGAGATGCCGACCAAGACAATCAGCCTGAAGATCGAGGCGTACGAAAAGCTGAAGCGTGCCCGGCGCTCCCCTGAAGAGTCGTTCAGCAGCGTCGTTCTGCGGGCCAGCTGGCCGGAGGAGACCGTTACCGGAGCTGCACTCCTTGCTCATTACCGCAGACGCGGTTCGTCTTTCAGTGAAGACGAGCTTTCCCGAATCGAAGAAATGAAGATCGCCGACGGACCGCCGGAGGATAAGTGGCGAGGGACCTGATACTCGAGACCACATTTCTCATCGATCTCGAGCGAGAAGCGCAACGGGGAGATGAGGGCCCCGCGATGACGCTGCTCGAGCGCGAATCCCTCTCCAACCTTTTCATCACCTTCACAGTGGCGGGCGAACTGGCTGCCGGCACGAGTCTTCAGGAACGCCACGCGTGGAATGAGTTCATTGCACCGTTTCGGGTGTTGCCGTCCAACGCTGAGGTCTGCTGGCAGTATGGAAAGATGTTCCGCTATCTCCAGGGGGTCGGTCTCCTCATCGGATCCAACGATCTCTGGATCGCGGCGACTGCGATCGCGAACCGGATGCCTCTGGTGATGCGCAACGCAAAACACTTCCGGCGAGTCCCGGATCTCGTTTTGGTTTCCTACCGGTGATCGACGCTTTGCCTCATTGAAGTTTCCGCGACGCGATCGTGCGTGTGCCGGGCAATTACCAGGTCCATCATTGTCGAGCTGCCGGAGGTCTGTGAAGTCGACGCTCTCACGCGGGATCTGTGATGTGTCTTCAAGTCCAATCTCCGGGGGTTGACATCCCGAGAAAGCGGTGGGAGAATGGCCGCCTTATTGAGACTGAGTCTCAGTATGAATAAGGGACCTATCCCGACGCCAAGGAGTTTTCTTCCATGTCTTCGCTTCACTCTCTCACCATCTTCGCTCTGCTCCTCGCGCTTCCGGCACAAGCCGCACCTCCCGAACAGGCTCCTCAATCGGATGCCGTCGCGGTGGCCGACGCCAGCGAGCCCGCTCCCGCCCCGGCTCCCGATCTCAGCGAGGGCCAGCCCGTTCTGATCGCCGCGAAACAACCGGTCCTCTTCGAGAACCTGACCATCGTCGGCGGCTCTGATCGCGTCGAGGAGATCCCCGGCTCGGCTCACTACCTCTCGGAAGAGGAGCTCGAGGTCCAGGACTACACCGACATCCATCGCATCCTTCGCCAGATTCCCGGCATCAATGTCCAGGAGGAAGAAGGATTCGGTCTTCGCCCGAACATCGGGATGCGAGGGACCGGGCTCGAGCGGAGCCAGAAGATCACTCTCCTGGAAGACGGGGTGCTGATCGCCCCGGCACCCTACTCCGCCCCGGCCGCGTATTACTTCCCCACTGCGGGAAGGATGGAAGCAGTCGAAGTCCGGAAGGGCTCGACTTCCATCATTCAGGGTCCGTACACGACGGGCGGCGCGATCAATCTGATCTCCACGAGCATCCCGTACGGCTTCGCCGGAGCCATCGAGGCCTCCGCGGGAGAGTTCGGCACCGGCAAGGCTCACGCCTCGTTCGGCGGATCTTCGGAACGATTCGGATGGCTCCTCGAGACTTTCCAGCTGCGGTCCGACGGATTCAAGGACCTCGATGGTGGCGGCGATACCGGCTTCGACCTTCAGGATTACATCGGAAAAATCCGCGTCAACAGCGACGCCTCGTCCCGCGTGCAGCAGGCGCTCGAGCTGAAGCTCGGCTACGTCACACAGGACGGAGACGAGACCTATCTGGGATTGACCGATGCCGACTTCCTCGCGGCTCCCTTCCGGAGATATGCGGCTTCTCAGGCGGACGTCATCGACACCGAGCATGAGCAGATCCAGCTTCGGCACCTCGTCGCACCTTCCTCGAAATGGGACGTGACGACGACCGCGTATCGAAACGACTTCTTTCGCAACTGGCACAAGCTCGGATCGATCGGAGGAGTCGGCATCGCGTCGATTCTCGAGAATCCGGAGCTCCATGCCGATCTGATGGCAATCGCTCGCGGCGAGCTCGACGACGAGAGCGGCTCGCTCTCCGTCAGAAACAACCGTCGCGATTACTACTCGATGGGTATCCAGTCGGTCGCGGCGATTCGCGTCGATGGCGGAAGCGACCGTCGCCACGAGATCGAGATCGGCCTTCGCTATCACGAAGACGAAGAGGACCGGTTCCAGGAGGATGAGAAGTGGGGCATGAGGAATGGCCGCATGTTTTTCGTCAGCCAGAAAGATCCGGGGACCAATGCGAACCGGGTCGGTTCCGCTGAGGCAATTGCCTTTTTCGTTCAGGACCGAATCTCGATGGGACGGCTGACCCTGACCCCGGGTGTCCGCTACGAAACGATCGATTTCACCCGGGAGGATTTCGGACGGAACGATCCCGGCCGAACCGGTGACCCCAGCGTTCGCACGAACAGCGTCGACGCGTGGATTCCGGGCATCGGCCTCGTTTACGAGCTTTCTCCGCAGTGGGGCCTCTTCGGAGGGGTTCATCGCGGCTTCGCGCCTCCGGGACCCGGAGCGGATCAGCGGACCCGCCCCGAGCAGAGCATCAACTACGAGACCGGGGTTCGCTACGTCGCAAGCCCGTTCACCTCCCAGCTCGTCGCATTCTTCAACGACTATTCGAATCTCCTCGGACGCGACACGCTCTCGTCCGGAGGAGGAGGCTCCGGCGATCTCTTCAACGGTGGAAAAGTCGAGGTGAAGGGGTTGGAAGCAAGTGTCGACTCCGATCTGATCCGGATGTTCGGCGGAACTGCGAGCACTCTCTCTGCGCCGCTGCGGCTTGCGTTCACCTGGACCGAGGCCACCTTCCAGTCGAGCTTTGCGACCGGCTTCGCAGACTGGAAGCCGGAAGTGAGCGCCGGCGACCGGCTCCCCTACATCCCGGAGAATCAATGGACGCTCGGAGCCGGCCTCACCGGGGAGCGGTGGATGGGTTACGCCACGCTCAACTACAGCGACGAGATGCTGACCCGGCCCGCCCAGGGCGATATTCCTGACCGATTCAAGACCGACGATCATCTGATCCTCGATCTCTCCGCGGAAGTTCAGCTCATCGGAAATCTGCGCGGCACGGCGCAACTGAGAAACGTCACCGACGAGACTTACATCGTCGCACGCCGCCCCGCGGGAGCTCGTCCCGGCATGCCGCGAACTCTGTTTCTCGGCGTCCGTCTCGATTTCTGAACTTTCACACCAAGGCAGTCGAGGACGGCCGCCGCCCTGCTGATGGGCTGCGGCCGTTTGCCTTATGGAGGACATCCGAAAAATGAAACGAGCTCTTGCAACTCTTCTCGTCCTTCTGACCGTCGCTGCGTGCGGCGGCGAACGACCGGCAGGAACGGCGGTGGATTCGGGCGAGCCGGCGCAGTCCGAGCAGTCCATCACCGTCTACTCCGGGCGAAACGAAAAGCTCATCGCGCCACTGATTGAACGCTTTGAGCAGGAAAGCGGTCTGGACGTGCAGGTTCGATACGGCGACACCGCGGAACTGGCGGCGACTCTGATGGAAGAAGGAGACCGCACGCCGGCGAGTCTCTTCATTTCGCAGGACGCAGCGGCGCTCGGCGCTCTCTCGGATGCGGGGCTGCTTCTTCCGGTCCCCGCGGACCTTCTGGAGAGGGTCCCGAGTCGCTTTCGCTCTCCCGATGGTGACTGGATCGGACTTTCGGGTCGAGCGAGAAGCGTCGTTTACGACCCCGCGCGAATCAGCGTAGAGGATCTGCCGAAGAGCCTCGATGATCTGCGGGATCCACGATACCGGGGCCGTTTCGGTGTCGCTCCGAGCAACGGCTCGTTCCAGGCCCACATGGCGGTCTACGACGTGCTTCACGGACAGGAGCGCCTCGAAGAGCTTCTGGCCGGTATGGTCGCCAACGAGCCGCACCGCTATCCGAAGAACAGCACGATCGTCGAAGCGGTGATGCGCGGAGAGATCGACTTCGGCCTCGTCAACCACTATTACCTCTGGCAGGCGAAGAGCGAGGATCCCGCCGCTTCGGTCGAGAATTTCTTCATGCCCGAAGGAGAAGGCTCGAGCTTCGTGAACCTCGCGGGTGCGGGCATGCTGAAGAGAAGCGACGCAGCCGAGCGTCTGCTCCGGCATCTCCTCTCCGACGGGTCCCAGGAGTATTTTGCGACCGAGACGTTCGAGTACCCGCTGGTTGCGGGAGTCGAGCCGTCGGTCGAGCTTCTGCCGCTGGCGGAGATCCGCACACCCGATGTACCGATGGCCGAGGTCTCGAATCGGCTCGGTGAGACGCTGACTCTGATTCAGCGAAGCGGTCTGCTTCAATGATGGCGGCGGGCCGCAGCGAGACGGATGATCGCGCGGCCCGCCCGACTCTCGCGCGGAAGATCGCTTCGCCGTTCCGGGGGAGGCGGTATCCGCCCCTCGTCATCGTGGTGCCATCGATCGCCGCGGCCACGCTCGTCTCGGTTCCCCTGGTCTACGTCTTCGTCCGCGCGATCGCGCGCGGCTGGGGTGTCTACACTCGTGCCCTCTCCTCATACGACGGCGCCGGACTGCTTCTCCGGACGCTCCTTCTGGTGTTCGGGGTCGCAATTCTCTCGATCGCGATCTCGGTGCCGATGGCGTGGCTCGTGACGCGAACCGATCTTCCCGGCCGCCGGCTGTGGGCGTTGCTGGGGGCGGTTCCTCTCGTCTTCCCCTCCTACATCGCCGCGTTCACCCTGGTCGCAGTCCTCGGGCCGCGCGGATATCTGCAGGAGGCCGTCGCGCGATTCGGCGTCGAAGTTCTTCCCGAGCTCGCTTACGGCTACAGCGGAGCGCTGCTCGCGCTCGCACTCTTCAGCTATCCCTATCTCTACCTGCTGCTGATCGCTTCGTTCCGGGAGAGCGATGCCAGTCTCGAAGAAGCTTCGCGCATGCTCGGGTACGGCGCCTGGCCGACCTTCTTCCGGGTCGTGCTGCCGCAGGCGCGGCCTGCGCTGTATGGGGGGACGCTACTGATCATTCTCTATACGCTCTCCGACTTCGGGGCCGTTTCGATCGTTCGCTACAACACCTACACGCTGGCGATCTACAACGCCTACCGCGCGCTGTTCGATCGTTCGATTGCCGCCTCGCTCGCCACCGTACTAATCCTGCTGACGGTGATTTTCATCGTGATCGAGGTCGCTCTTCTTCGGAGGGTGAGGCCAGGCCCTGCGCGTCCCCGCCCCTCGCTTCGAACCGTGAGGCTCGGGAGGTGGAAAGCACCGTCACTCGTTTTTCTCGCAATCCTCTCGATTCTGACGGTCGGGATTCCGATCGGGACGATCCTCCACTGGGGATGGAGGGCAATCGCGTATGACCGCGGCGCGGGAGATGTGGTGCAACCGGCTCTGAACTCGGTCGGATCGGCTGGCATCGCCGCGATCGCTGCGGTTCTGCTCGCGATCGCTCCTGCGGTCTGGAGCAGCCGCTATCGCGGAAAGATCGGCGTCGCGATGGAGAAGCTCGCTGCAGCCGGCTTCGCGCTGCCCGGAATCGTGATCGCGCTGGCGCTGGTCGTTTTTTCGCTCAGCTTCATTCCGTGGATGTATCAGACGCTCACGCTTCTGATCGCCGCGTACGTCATCCGCTTTCTGCCGGAAGCGATCGCGGCCGCGCGTGCGGCGATCACGGCGATTCCACGAGAGCTCGAAGAGGTCGCGCGCATGCTCGGGCGGGGGACGCTTGGGACGATCTTCACGGTGACGATTCCGCTGATGCGCCGGGGAATTCTCGCCGGAGCGTCGCTGGTCTTTCTCACTGCGATGAAGGAGCTACCCGCCACGCTGATTCTCCGTCCGATCGGCTTCGAGACGCTGGCCACCCGGATCTGGACGACGGCGTCAGAAGGTTTCTACTCCGAGACCGCCGCTCCCGCTCTCGTCCTCGTCCTCGCGTCCGCTCTGCCGGTGTACTGGTTCGTGATCCGGCCGGTCCTCTCGGACGGTGTGGAGCGCGCGGGGAGCCGGCGATGAGCGTGACCGTCACCGACCTCGTCGTGAACTACGGCGACTTCACCGCTCTCGACCACGTATCGCTCGAGATCGAACCGAGAAAGCTGACGGCACTCCTCGGGCCGAGCGGATGCGGCAAGACGACGCTGCTGCGCGCCATCTCGGGACTCGAGCCGATCGCCGGCGGTTCAATCCGGATCGGGGATCGTCTCGTGTCGGGGGACGGTGTCGCAGTTCCCCCCGAGAAGCGAAACCTCGGTCTCGTGTTTCAGCAGGGGGCGCTCTTTCCCCACATGACCGTTTCGAAGAACGTCCTTTTCGGACTGCGCGGAATCGCTGACCGGGAGGCTCGTGCGGAAGAAGCGTTGCGGCTCGTTGAGATGTGGCATCTGCGCGACCGCCACCCGGATGAGCTTTCAGGCGGCGAGCAGCAGCGGGTTGCGCTCGCCCGGGCTCTCGCTCCTTCTCCCGAGGTGGTTCTCCTCGACGAGCCGTTTGCGAACCTCGATGCCGCCCTTCGAGGGAGTATCCGCGAGGAAGTGCGGTCGATCCTGACGAATGCTGGAGTCACCGCGGTCCTCGTCACGCACGATCAGGAGGAGGCGCTTTCGATCGCCGACCTCGTTGCCGTGATGAACCGCGGTCGAATTCTCCAGGTGGGACCGCCGTCACAGATCTACCGCGAACCCGCATCGAGGGAGGTCGCCGATTTCGTCGGAGACAATCAGACGGTCGCATGCAGCGTCGAGTCCGGCCGGGTGGAGTCTCCTCTCGGAAGGCTTCGCAGCGAGGCACCCACGGGGCGGGCGGTGCTTCTGGTTCGCCCCGAGGAGATCGAAGTGATGCCGAAGGAGAGCCGCGAAGGTGCGGTGGCGACGTTGATCGAGCGGCGATTCTTCGGTCACGACGTTCTCGACCGCGTCGAGCTCGAGGACGGAACCGTGCTCCAGGTTCGCCGGCATCCCGAGGATGCATGCACTCCCGGAGGCATGGTGAGGATCCGGCTGCGCGCCGGCGAGCTCACGCTCTTCGCGGCCGACGGTGCGATCTTCCGCGCGCACGTTTAGCCGAATCAGAGCGCTCCGCCGGTTCATCTGTTCACGCCGTTTCTTTTCCCCCTTTTCACGTCGGCTTCACCCGCGATCGATGCGCCTCACGGAATTCGAAGCTACAATTGAAGATGTGCTCCCCGACCATTAGAAGATCAACCGCAGAAGCGACTGGAGGCCTGGTTTCATGAAGAGATCAATGAGATTCGGACTGCTTGCCGTCATCACGATCGCATTCGCAGGAACTGCACTAGCCGGAGACGTGGGAGGGGAGGTCTTTTCCAGCCCGGGAACGATTACGCTCCGACTCGAGTGGGGATCGAACTTCGAGAACTCGAAGGAGATCGAGGAGACCGGAGACGGCCCCTACTCCTTCGGCGTGAACATCCGAAACAACACGAAATATCGAGTCATCGGAAAGTCGGCGCCCGCGGGATGGGCCTGCCGGGGGAAGCAGACGGATCAGTATCTGAGCAGCTCAGCGGCAACCAACACGCACGTCTACTGCGGATCGTCGGCATCGGAAGGTGTGCGTGTGGCGTCATGGAACCTCGAGTGGTACGACTCGAGCGATCCGGTGGAAAAGAAGCAGGCGCTCGCCGATCTCATCAATCAGTACAACTTCGACGTTCTGATTGCGAACGAAGTGCTCGACGAGGCATCGTGGGATGACTTCATTCAGAATCATCTGGGCAATTCCACGCAGTGGGACTACCGCATTTCACAGGCGGGCTGCTCGCTGCGACAGGTCACAATGTGGAACAAGAACAAGGTCACGTTCGAATCGGGCTACGACCTGAATTGTGCGACCTCCAACTGCATCATCGACGAGAACAGCGCTACATGGGACGACTGTGGAGGCCGCCGCCCCTACGTTGCGACGTTCTCGATCAACAGTACAGGCGTCACTTTCACGACCGCGACGATTCACTTCAAAGCGTTGACGACCACGAGCGACTGCCAGCTCCGGAAGGATCAGGTCGATTCTTTCGTCACATGGGCCGACTGGGCCGGACTCGGATCCCAGAACTTCGTCGCGCTCGGGGATTTCAACGACACACTGCCGGGCAACGGGAACTGCAGCTCGATCGATACGCTCACCTCCATGGAAGCTCACTCGAAGTTCACGTTCGTGACCGCCCAGCCCGATTACTTCTACTCGTACATGATGGGCAACGGACTCGTCACCTACGACACGAAGAGCTTTCAGGAAACGATCGACCATCTCTGGGTTTCCACCGGTCTGTTCGATCTGCTCGAGACGAGCGTCGATACCTATGGCAACCGGGCGAATGCCGTTCAGGCCAACATGTACTTTTCCGCCTGGGATGAGCCCGACCACAATCCCCCGTACATGGTGATCTCAACGGGTTCGGGCGGCGGTGGCGGGGATTCCGACACGACGGCGCCAACGACGGCGATCACCTCGCCCGCCGACGGCTCCACGGTGTCCGGTACGACTCTGGTCGCGGCCGACGCTACGGACGATGTCGGTGTGACGAAGGTCGAGTTCTATCTTGATGGAGCGCTCGCAGCCTCCGACACGAGTGCGCCTTACGAGTGGAGCTGGGACACGACCAGCGCCGCAAACGGATCCCATTCATTGAGCTCGAAGGCTTACGACTCGGCTGGGAACGTCGGTTCGTCAGCGACCGTGAACGTCACCGTGGACAACTCCACCAGCTCCGAGGGGATCACCTTGTCGGTCACGGGTTACAAGGTCAGAGGCCTTCAGAAGGCGGATCTGACGTGGGATGGCGCGACTTCCACCAGCGTCGACGTTCTTCGCAACGGTTCCCTGCTGACCACTACGGAAAACGATGGCTTCTTCACCGACCACATCGATCAGAACGGTAGCGGCACGTACACGTACCAGGTTTGCGAGGCTGGGACATCGACCTGCTCACCGGAGGCGACGGTCGTTTTCTGACCTCCAGACGCACTGAAACAATGGAACGGGGGCTCCCGGCGATCGGGGGCTCCCGACTCCGGCATCGCTGATCGCCTGAGACGTCCGGGGCTCGGGTTTCAGAGCCCTCGCATCCTGACCGCCAGAAGGAGCAACCCGAATCCGATGATCCAGGACCATTGAACGATCTCTCCATCGATTCCCACGAGACCGAATGTGCCGAGAAGCGCGACGATATAGAGCACCAGGCAAATGACCCAGGTGATGTGCTTCGGAGCCTTGCCGCTCAATCGTGCCATGACGACCTCCTCGCGGTTTGATTCACTCGAGATTTCGCAGTGATTCTCGCAGCGACCAGATTCCGCTCGCTCACCCGAAGTGCACCCGTCGTGCCCGGCGAGGCGAGCGAGGCTTCCAAATCGGCTGCTATGCTTGCTGCGACGCAACGGAGGGTGACGCAATGAAGTATCTGTTCGAGGTTCGCATGCGCCCCGGATTCGCCGCGGAACAATACGCGGAGGCATGGGTACGCGCGAGCGAGATCATTCAACGAGCCCCCGGAGCGCGCGGTACCCGGTTACATCGGAAAATCGGAGAGCCAGGTGTCCTGATCGCAATCGCGGAGTGGGACTCGAAACGCGACCGCGATGCCGCGGTCGGTCTTGATCCGCGGGCCGATGAGATCATCGCATCTGCCGCGAAATACTGTGACGTCACGATCATCGGCGAATTCGACGAGCCGGAGTGGGTGGTACTTCCTCCTGAACGTCAAGATGCTGATGTCTGAGGTTCCCCGATAACTCGGCAAATCTCTCTGTCTTCATTCGGCATTGCGGACCCGGAAAAATAAGAGGTAGCTCATCGGACTGCTTCCATAGAAATGCTCGAGCTCGCTGGGGAACGCATAGGCAGTCGCGTTGAAGCCGGCTCCGTACACGACGGCCGGCGACGAATACACGTCACGAACATAACCGAGAGTCAGCGCAGTAATCCGGAACAGATCCTCTTCCAGATCCGCGTGATGACCTCCTTCTTCCGCTTCCAGAAGATCGTGGCTCGCGCGATCGACGATCTCGAGCCTGCCGGTGAGATGGTTCCGCGGCCCGACGCGAACGAGCGATTCGAGCGTAAACGCATCGAGGGTGCTTCCCTCCTCGGGATCGTTCCGACCCCAGATGAATCCGTGTGCCATCTCGCCGAACGAAGTAGGCCGGTGGTAGAGAACGGACGCAGTCGTTCGCTGCAGGTCTCCGGGGGCGTGAGCTTCGGGGTCTTCGAGGTGACCGGTGGAGATCTGCGCGCTCCAGTGAGGCGAAGGGGTAAAACCGATCCTGACGGACCACGAGTCGATCCGGCCCGTGTCGAGATCCCACCGTTCTTCGTCCGGCTCTTCCCCGTGGAAGCCGCTCATCTCGAGCCGCGCGATTCCGGAAGAAATGCCGAGCGTCAGAACGGATCCGGCAATGTGGGTCGAGTCCTGAAGGTGGTGCGCGAGCGTCGCCTGCGGAATTTCCATGGCGGAAACGCGATGGGGGAACGCAACCGGGCCGAGAGCGGGATCGCCGTGCACCGCCGCGTAGACGTTGCCGATCACGCCGGGCCACAACTCCTGCGCGTACTCAGCTGCGAGCTCCATGAAGAAGTCATGCGGATGCTGTCCGTCCACGATCGGCTCTCCATCCGCGAGCTCTCCCGTCTGAAACAGCTCCGGATAATACTCGTCGGAAATGGTCGCAGGCTCGAGGCTGAGCATCCCGCGAATGGCGAAGTGGCCTCCACCGAGCGGACGATCGGCCATCACCATGAGCCAGTTCGTAGAAAAGATTTCGTCTTCTCCCCGGGGACCGGTCTGCACGACACCGTTCACAAATACCTGCCCGTGATGCATCAGGTTCCATCCGCCGATCTGCCCGTGGTCGCCGTGCATCCCGGACGAAGCCGGGTTTACGCTGGTGCCGGAAGCCTGCTGCATCAGGAGCTTCCGGATGGGATCTGTCGGGCCATGATCATGCACACCGTGCTCTTGCGCAGGAGGGGAGAGGTGCTGGATGACATCTTCCGCTTCCCCGGGCTCCGCCTGCTTCCCGGTTGGGCCCTCCTTTTCCTCGGGAGGAGCATGGTGCTGGTGCAGCGGCGCGACGGTCTCTCCGGTCGCTCGCTGGGCCAATATCGAAACCGCCACCAGCAGAGCGAAAAAGAAAAGACGATTCATCATGATGGGCGATCCAGCAAGAGCCAGGCCCTCCGCAACATCTCTAAAAGGAAGCACTCAAATCGCTCCTATCCTTTGACGCAGACGACCTGACGGAGAGTGTGCGCCACCTCGACGAGGTCCTTCTGCGCGGCCATCACGGCATCGATCGACTTGTAGGCCATCGGAGTCTCATCGATGACTCCGATGTCCTTGCGGCATTCGACTCCTGCCGTTGCACGCGCGTGATCCTCCACCGAGAACCTCTTTCGCGCCTCGGTTCGCGACATCGCGCGACCGGCGCCGTGCGAGCAGCTCCGGAAACTCTCCGGATTTCCTTTGCCACGAACAATGTAGGAGCGTGCTCCCATGCTTCCCGGGATGATCCCGAGCTCCCCTTCGCCGGCGCGCACCGCTCCCTTGCGCGTGACGAGCACATCTTCACCGTAATGGTTCTCGATCGCGACGTAGTTATGGTGGCAGTTCACCGCCTCGAGGTCGATCTCGAACGGCGGGAGCTCTCCGGTGCCGCGGATCGCCTCGATCGTCGCAGCCATCATCAGACGCCGGTTGGTCGCCGCGAAATCCTGCGCCCAATGGACCGCCTCCACGTAATCGTCGAAATGCTCGCTTCCCTCGGACAGATACGCGAGGTCCCGGTCGGGAAGATTCTGCTGCTGCCGTTCCGCTTCCTTCTTAGCGAGGCTGATGAAGTAACTGCCGATCCGGTTCCCGACGCCGCGCGAGCCGCTGTGAAGCATGATCCAGACGTAATCGCTTTCGTCGAGACAGACCTCGATGAAGTGGTTGCCGGAGCCGAGCGTCCCGAGCTGATTGAAGTCGTTCCCTCTCCCGACCTTCGGATGCTTCTCGCTGATCGCACGGTAGCGCGGCTCGAGGTTTGCCCACGACTCCACTGCCGGCGCCGGCGGCCTGTGCCAGGCGCCGCGATCGTTCTTCCCACCGCGGTGGGTGCGGCCGTGGGGAACGGCCCGCTCGATCGCCGAGCGGATCGAACGGAGGTTGTCCGGTAGATCGGAGGCGGTGAGCGACGTGCGCATCGCCATCATTCCGCATCCGATGTCGACGCCGACTGCGGCCGGGATGATCGCCTTCTTCGTCGCGATCACGCTTCCGACGGTCGCTCCGATCCCGAAGTGGACGTCGGGCATCGCCGCGATCCAGCGGTAGATGAACGGCATCCGGGAGAGATTCAGAAGCTGTTGCTTCGCTTCGTCCTCGACCGGCACGCCCCTCGTCCATGCCTTGACCGGGACACCACCACCCTCCTGCAGAATCTCGTAGCTCGGCATTCGTTCTCCTCCCCGTCGGGATATGCAACCCACGGCCCGATCCGGACGAAACGGCCTCGACTCGCCGGGTCGAAACACGAATAATTGCGCGCGTGACTCATCCAGGGAAAGCGCGGTTCGACGTGATCATCTCCGCCCGGAACGAGGCGCCGACCATCGCGGGACCGGTCCAGGCGGCGCTTTCGACCCCTGGCGTCGGGCGTGTCATCGTCGTCGACGACGGCTCCACGGATGGAACCGGCGAGATCGCCCGCCTTGCGGGAGCCGAAGTCATTCGTCGCGACGGCGCCGGGAGCAAGGCGCTCGCGATGCGCGAGGGGGTCGGGGCATCGAGCGCCGACGTGATCCTCTTCTTCGACGGCGACATCATTGCGACCGCTCCCGAACATCTCGAGGGGATCGCGGCACCGGTCCTCGACGGAACCGCCCCGCTGTCGATCGGAGTGGTCAGCTACGGAGGGATTCTCGACCCACTCCTTCTCCGCCTTCCGCCGATCTCAGGGCTGCGCGCGATGAAGCGCTGGGTCTTCGAGGACGTACCTCCGGAGAAGCTCCGCGGCTTTCAGATCGAGATCATGATCAACGAGGTGATCGCGCGGAGGCGGCTTCCCTTCGCGGTCCGTACGCTGCGCGGCTGCTGCCATCGAACCAAACGCGACAAGCTCGGCCTCGTTCGCGGCTGGTCTTCGCAGCTCGCCATGGTCGGCGAGCTTCTCGGCTGTCTGAAAGTGGTCCCCCTCTGGACATACGGCTCGTTCCTCGGAAACCTCCATGTCCTGTCTCCCGTCGTCACCGCAGCTTCCGCGGCTTCTGATGTGGGGGTCCCGGCGCCGACCGGGGAGCAGCCGGGTTGAACGGGGGCCGCTTCAACCGCGGCTCAGCGAGACCGTCTGCCCTTTCAACCCTCCAGACCTTCACGGCGAGCCAAAGGTAGTCTAGGATGACTCACTCCGGCAGCCGAGTCGTCCGGAAGAGGAGAACGCAATGAGCTTCGCCACGGCATGGTCGCTGTTCGTCGATCCGGTAACCGCTGAAAAGAGAAGATTGCTCGACGAGCGCTGGCAGAACCTTCCGCCCGCCGTGAAGGTCGCGACGCAGGGACTCGGCCAGAAGGCAACCGGCTGCGGCGCGACAATCGGCACTCAGCCAAAGTGTGACTTTGCATGCACCGGCTGTTACCTCGGTACCGAAGCCAACAGGATTCCCGCGCTGCCGGTCGAAGAAGTCCTCGCTCAGATAGACCGGATTCGCGCGTGGCTCGGACCGAAAAGCAACCTTCAGCTTACCGACGGGGAGATCACGTTGCGGCCTGCGGACGAGCTCGTCCGTATCCTTTCGCACGCGCGTAAGGTGGGCGCCATCCCGATGGTCATGACGCACGGCGACAACTTCCGCCGCAATCCCGGGCTTCTGGAGCGGCTGATGACGGAGGGGGGGCTGACCGAGGTCTCGATTCACGTCGACATCACACAGCGTGGGCGCGATGGCTATCGCTCCCCCAAATCCGAGGTCGAGCTGATGCCGCTGCGCGACGAGCTCGCCGATCTCGTGCGGAACGCCCGGAAGACCACGGGGCTCCGCTTGCGCGCGGCGACGACGATGACGATCACTTCGCAGAATGTCGGCCAGGTCTCCGACGTCTGCCGCTGGCTGATCCGGAACCGGGACGCGTTCAGCCTGATCAGCTTTCAGCCGCTCGCGCAGGTGGGGCGCACCCGTTCCCATCTCGAAGGAGTCTCTTCTGATCAACTCTGGGCGGAAGTGGGGAAGGCAACCGCGGAGTTTGGAACGCCGATCGGAAACGCGCCGCTCCACTTCGGTCACCCCGACTGCACGCGCTTCATTCCGATGATCGCCCTCGAGGATTCGAAGGGATTGAAGCTGGTCGAGCTGATCCGCGATCACGAGAAGGATCTCGAGATCATGAAGGAGTACACGGACACCGGGCTGCTCGGCGTGGCGTTCCGGGACGACCGCCCCGAGGAGATGGTCGGTCGTGCGCTCGGCATGATGCGACAGGCGGGACGATTCATCTTCGGACGTGGCCGTCGCTGGGTGAACGAGAAACTGAAGGAATCGATGGGGACGTCGTTTGCGCCGGTCCTCGCCCGCGGCCTTCTGCGCCAGCTCCGCGTCGACTCGGTCACCTTCACGAGCCACCACTTCATGGACGCTTCGCAGCTCGAGACCGAGCGTGGAAAGGAACGGCTGGAGGCGTGCGTCTTTCGCGTTCCGATCGACGACGAGATGGTTCCGATGTGCCGGGTCAACGCGGGCGGCGTGCGGGAGAAGTTCTACGAAGAGATCACGGCGAAAGCTCACGTCCACGCGTAGGCAAAGGCTCGCGGTCGTCGGGCTGCTGACGGGCGCCGTGGCGCTCGCTTTCTGCATCTCCTGCAGCTCGGCCGAAGATTCGAAGATTGCCGTCGATCGCTCGCGTCGCGAGATTCGATTTCCGGCGATCGTTCAGATCGATGCGTTCAGCCGGTCGATGTTCCAGCCGGGCCATCATTCGGTCGTCTCGAAGTACGGCGTCTCTCGCTTCGGCGCGCTGTTGCTGGCCGAGGTGAGCGACCTCGAGGTTCGACGCGCGCTCGAGTCGCTCGGGGCGGAACCCGGTGACAATCTCGTTCCGGAGAGTTGGACCAAGCGGAACGACCCGGCCGCCACCGCGCCGGACATTCGGGTCGAGGGATCTCGCGTCGAGGTTTTCGTCGAGGCCGGCGGGAAGCGGTACCGGCTCGACGAGTTGATCCGCTCGACGCCCGAGTCCGATCTCGACCTTCGGTACGGCGGCAACGAGGCCTGGCGCTCACGATTCCGGAGCGGCTGCATCGTCTGCAACTACTCCTGTCCCGGCGGCGCGGTCGGGAATCACACGCTGACGATTCGCGACGAGGCGACCGAGCGCGTGGTTTTCAGGCTCGCGAACGATTTTCCACTCGCGGATGGCGACCGGGTCCGGGTCGTTCTGCGTCTCGAGTAGTCGCTCGGTGCGCATCGCATAAAAGCGCTGGGGCGCGTCCCTCGCCCCGCCTTTCCTGATCCCTGATCCCTGATCCCTGATCCCTGATCCCTAATCCCTAATCACTAATCCCTAATCCCTACAAAATATAGCGACTCAGATCGTCGTCGCGGACGATGTCGCCGACGTGATCGCGGACGTAGTCAGCGTCGATCGCCACCGTCTCGCCGGGACGTTCGCTCGCTTCGAAGCTCAGCGTATCAAGCACCCGCTCCATCACGGTCTGCAGCCGCCGCGCTCCGATGTTCTCGGTTCTATCGTTGACGGTGACGGCGATCTTCGCGATCTCCGCAACGGCGTCGTCCGTGAACACGACCGTGAGCCCCTCCGTGGAAAGCAATGCTTCGTACTGCCGTGTCAGCGCCGCGCGGGGCTCGCGGAGAATGCGGACGAAATCAGCCTCCGTCAGCGCATCGAGCTCGACGCGAATCGGAAAGCGACCCTGGAGCTCCGGGATCAGATCCGAGGGTTTCGAAACGTGGAATGCACCGGCGGCAATGAAGAGAACGTGGTCGGTACGGACGATCCCGTACTTCGTGTTGACCGCCGTCCCCTCGACGATCGGGAGAAGGTCCCGCTGCACTCCTTCTCTCGAGACGTCCGGCCCCTGCTTCGATTCTCTCCCCGCGACCTTGTCGATCTCGTCGAGGAAGACGATGCCGCTCTGTTCGACGCGGTTGACGGCTTCCCTGGCGAGCGAAGACTGGTCGATCAGCTTCGCCGCCTCCTCCTCGATCAGGATCTCCCGCGCATCGCCGACGCGCATCTTTTGCTTCTTTGTCTTGCCGCCGAAGAGGCCGGGAAGCATGTCCTTCATGTTGACGCCCATCTCCTCGACGCCCTGATTCGTGAAGATCTCGAACGAGGGAAAGCCCTGATCCCGGACATCCACCTCGATCTCACGGTCTTCGAGACGTCCCTGGTCGAGCCAGATTCCCATCTTTTCGCGGGTCTCGGTGCGGTCGGTCTCTTCGTTCTGCGGCTGAAAGGCGGGAGCGGGCCGCGAGCGGCCCGGAAGCAGAAGATCGAGCAGACGCTCTCTGGCCGCCTTCTCCGCCTGGGCGCGCACCTGTTTCGCGCGTTCCTCGCGGACCATCGCGACGCCCAGCTCGGTGAGGTCGCGGACGATCGACTCGACATCCCGCCCGACGTAACCGACCTCGGTGAACTTGGAGGCTTCGACTTTCAGGAACGGCGAGCTCGTCAGCCGTGCGAGCCGTCTCGCGATCTCGGTCTTTCCGACGCCGGTCGGTCCGATCATGATGATGTTCTTCGGCGAGATCTCTTCACGGAGCTCCGCGCCGAGCTGCTGGCGCCGCCAGCGGTTGCGGAGCGCAATCGCGACCGCGCGCTTCGCGGCGTTCTGCCCGACGATGTAACGGTCGAGCTCCGCGACGACCCGCTTCGGTGTCAGATCGTGCTCGACCTCCGACTTCTCGCCCGCTCCGACCGACCCAGGAAGAATGATCGCCATTCAGAGCACCTCGACCGTGATGTTGTCGTTCGTGTAGATACAGATCGTCGAGGCGATCTCGAGCGCTTTTCGGACGATCTCCTCGGCGCTCATCTCCGTGTGCGCGAGCAGAGCCATCGCCGCGGAATGCGCATACGGGCCTCCCGAACCGATCGAGAGAATGCCATTCTCGTCCGGCTGGATGAGATCACCGGTCCCGGAGACGAGATACGACCGCTCGGCATTCGCGACGATCAGATAGGCCTGAAGCTGGCGGAGGTACTTGTCGAGCCTCCAGTCCTTCGCAAGCTCGACGACCGAACGCTCGATGTTCCCTCCGTACTCTTCGAGCTTCGCCTCGAAGCGTGAAAACAGGGCGAATGCGTCGGCGGCGGAGCCAGCGAAACCGGCGAGGACTTCTCCGCGGTAGAGCCTCCGCACTTTGGAGGCCCCTCGCTTCATGACGGTGTTGCCGACGGTCACCTGGCCATCGCCGGCCATCGCGATTTTTCCATCGCGACGCACGCTGACGACGGTCGTCGCGTGAATGATCTGCTCAGACATCAATTGCCCGTTCCGAAATCTGTTCTCGAGTCACCAGTGGGCCTAACCGATCGGCCGGGCAAGCTAATCCTGAGCGCAGAAGTCGCTCATCGCTCGTCACTCACCTCTCGCCCCTCGTCTTCGTCTATCTCAAATCACGTCCAGGTTTCGACGCCACCCTGTAGAGACCGAACATCACGATTGCGAGAAGAATCAGACCGATCGTTCTTACCGGAGTTTCGACCAGCCGCAGAACGTCCGGATTCTCCGTCGCCGCAATCGGGATCGCGAGCGCGATTCCCAGAAGCGCCTCACCGGTGATGAGCCCGGCCGCGAAGAGAAGTCCGTTCCGTTCGCCAGTCGTTCTCGCATCGGTCAGCGGGGCCTCCAGCTCGCCATCCGCCTGATCCTGCACTTTTCCATAAGCGCGGCCGGCGATCCATGCAATCAGACCTCCCAGCAGGATCGGCGTCATCAGCTCGAGCGGCAGATAGATCCCGACGGCGAACGCGAGCACCGGGAACTTCCAGGCGCTTCCACGCTTCTCCAGGATCACGTCGATGATGATCACGACCACGGCGATTACCATTCCGGCGATCACCATGTCCCACGGAAGGCCTCCGAAGAAAACACCCTGCGCCACCGACGCCATCAGGGTCGCCTGCGGCGCCTGGAGGGCGTTGGGGCGATCTGCGGTTTGTGGACCGAAGCCGTACCCGTCGAGGAGGAGGTTGAGGATGGGCGCCATCGCGAGCGCAGCAGCAACCACGCCGATCATCTGCATGATCTGCTGCTTGTAGGGCGTGGCACCGAGAAGGTAGCCCGCCTTCAGATCCTGCATGTTGTCTCCGCCGATCGCTGCCGCGCAGCAGACGACCGCACCGATGAAGATGGCCGCCGCAGCGCCCTGCGCATTGCCACTCCCCATCATCAGGAGAAGAAGGAGCGAGGAGACGAGAATCGTCGAGATTGTGATTCCAGAGATCGGATTGTTCGATGATCCGACGAGTCCGGCCATGTACGCCGCGACGGCCGAGAAGAGGAAGCCGGCGACGAGCATCAGGCCGGCCATCACCGCCGCGATCGCGGCGTTATCGATGAAATGATGGAAGACGTAGAAAAGCGGGATCGCGCTGACGATGAGCCCGATGCCGACCCACTGAATCGGCGTGTCGCGATCGGTGCGATCGACCGCATCTCCGCCGCGCGCACTCCGGTAGGCACGGACGCTCGACCTGATGCCTTCGACCAGGCTCTTCGAGAGCCGGATCAGAGCCCACAAACCGCCGACGAGCATCGCGCCGACACCGAGGTAGCGCGTCTGCGTGGACCAGAGCGTCCCCGCGACCTCGACCGCGGATCCCGCAACCGGCCCCGCTCCCGTCGCCACGAGATACGGAATGACGATGAACCAGTTGATTGCGCTCCCGAGAAAGAGAACGACCGCAATGTTCAGACCGACGATGTAACCGACGCCCACGAGAGCGGGCGAGACATTGGTTCCGATGTACGCGATCGTGTTTCCCACGTATCGCGCGTACTCGACCGAGCCGGTCCAGAGACGGAAGCCGGTGTCGCCCAGCTTGAAGATTGCGCCGATGATGCCACCGCTGATGATCTGGCCGATGCCCGAGCCACCACCCTGGCCCACCTTGAGAACTTCGGCGGTGGCCACACCTTCGGGAAACTGAAGCGGGTTCTCGACGATCATCGCCCGCCGCAGCGGGATCGTGAACATCACGCCGATCACCCCGCCGAGCCCGGTGACGATCGCAGTCTCGACATAGTCGAACCGCCCCCAGATCTGCATCATGATCAGCGCGGGCATCGTGAAGATCGCGCCGGCTGCCAGACTCTCACCCGCCGATGCGGACGTCTGTACGATGTTGTTCTCGAGAATGTTCGACTGCCGGAAGAGCCGCAGGACCGCCATCGAGATGACCGCCGCCGGAATCGACGCGGAGACCGTCATTCCGACGAGCAACCCGAGATACGCGTTCGCCGCCGAGAGGATGACCGACAGAACGACCCCGAGCACGATCGCCTTGACCGTGATCTCCGGAAGGATCGTCGAGGCCGGTATGTAGGGCCCGGATCCTCTCGGAGTCGGGGTCACGCTGGACGAAGGGTTTTCCATCGGCACACCTCCCGTAAAATCGCGCAATCATACCCCACCCGCGGGCGCCGGCCAGGCAGGACCGGCCGAGTAGGAAGAGAGTTGGAGGTTGGAGGTTGGCGGTTGGAGGTTGGAGGCGTGCAAACAGGTTGATGGTTGCCACTCTCATCCAGGTTGCTGGGCACCACCCTGCGGCCCGGTCATTCCCCTTCGCCGACGGAATCGCGTCTACAATGCGCACCGTGAATTCGGCAATTGAATGTCACGGACTCCGAAAACGCTTCGACACCGTCGTGGCGGTCGACGGGCTCGATCTCGATGTTCGTGAAGGTGAATGCTTCGGGCTGCTCGGACCAAACGGAGCTGGCAAGACGACGACCATTGAAATGCTCGAGGGGCTCACCCGCCCCGACGAAGGCTCGATCCGGATCCTCGGGCTCGACTGGAACGGCGACGCCACCAGGATCCGTCAGAAGATCGGCGTATCGCTCCAGGAGACCAAACTCAACGAGAAGCTGACCGTCGCCGAAACGCTAAGGCTTTTCCGATCCTTCTATCCGGAGGGCCGCGATCCCGACGCGCTGATCGACGAGCTCTCGCTGAACGAGAAGCGCGACGCGAGAGTGGGGAAGCTGTCGGGCGGGCAGCGTCAGCGACTCGCCGTAGCCGTCGCCCTCTCGGGAGATCCATCGATCCTCTTCCTCGACGAGCCGACCACCGGTCTCGATCCGCAGAGCCGTCTCCAGCTTTGGGAGCAGGTGAACCGGTTCCGCGTCGAGGGACGAACGGTGCTCCTCACCACCCACTACATGGACGAAGCCGAAAGGCTCTGCGACCGCGTTGCCATCGTCGACCACGGCCGCGTGATCGCGCTGGGGACGCCCGCCGAGCTGATCTCCTCTCTGGAAGGTTCGAAGGTCATCGAGATCGAGACCCAGCCATTGCTGTCCGACGACGTTCTGGCAGCGATCGACGGTGTCGCAAGCGTCGTTCACCGCGGAAATGCCAGGGCGCTCAACTGCGATGCCCTCGCCGATACCGTTCCCCGGGTTCTCCGCACGATCGAGGAGAACGGGGCGAAGCTCGTCAATCTCTCCACACACAACGCGACGCTGGAGGACCTTTTTGTATCGCTCACCGGACGCGAGCTGCGGGAAGATTGAAGCCCGTGCCCCAGTGTTGACATTTTTTGTTCTTCAGGCGCATACCGCCCGAATGATCTTGATCTCTCAATCAGATCGAACATCAAAGACCTGAACCCGCTGTCTGCTGGGTTCGAGCCGTTTTACGCCCCGCGAGCGGAGCGACTCGATCAGCTGTCCGTTAGAATCTCCGCATGAATTCGCTTGATGTCCGGGCCGGGTTGCTCGTCGCGCGTGCGACGGAGCGTTTTCGTTCGTCGCGACGGGAGCAGCAGTGTCGTTAGAGCGGGGCCGTCGCCTCGGACCGTACGAGATCGTCTCCTCGATCGGGGCCGGAGGAATGGGCGAGGTGTACGAGGCGCGTGACACGCGTCTGGGACGGACCGTCGCCATCAAGATCCTACCCGAGGGACTCGCCGCGCACGCGGACCGCCGCGCGCGCTTCGAGCGCGAGGCGCGTGCCGTATCGCAGCTGTCGCACCCGCACGTCTGCACGCTCCACGATATCGGCGAAGAGCAAGGCCTCCACTTCCTCGTGATGGAGCATTGCCAGGGAGAGACGCTGGCGGAGCGGCTGCGACGTGGCGCGATGGATCTCCCCGAGGTGCTTCGAGTGGGCGCCCAGATCGCCGAGGCTCTTCACGCAGCCCATCGGCAGGGGATCGTGCACCGCGATCTGAAACCGGGCAACATCATGATCACGGGCGCCGGCGCGAAGCTCCTCGACTTCGGCCTCGCGCGGGTGGCGGCGGGAGATGGCGGCACCGAGTCGAGCATGGGATCGATGGCGACATTGGCGCGTGACCCGGACCAGCCGCTGACCGCCGAGGGGACGATTCTGGGGACGTATCCGTACATGGCGCCCGAGCAGATCGAGGGGGCCCAGACCGACGGGCGCTCGGACATTTTCGCCCTCGGTGCGGTCCTCTACGAAATGGCTACGGGAAAGCGGGCCTTCGAGGGGAAGAGTGCGGCGAGCGTGATGGCAGCGGTGCTCAGAGAGCATCCCGACCCGATCTCGAAGGTGCAGCCGATCTCGCCCCCTGCGCTCGATCACGTCGTCTCGCGCTGTCTGGCGAAGGATCCCGAAGAGCGGTGGCAGAGTGCGCGGGACCTCGCGGCCGAATTGCGATGGATCTCCGAAGCCGGATCGGGCGCGGGCGTGGCAGCGCCAGTGGCACGGCGACGAAGAAGTCGCGAGCGTCAGGCGTGGTGGGCGGCAGGACTACTGGGGCTGTTGCTGCTGATTACGGTTGCCGCGTGGCTGTGGAGCCATGAGGCGATCGAGCGGCCGGTGGTGCGGATTCCGATCGACATTCCGCAGGATGCGAACGTATCTGGTCCGGCGATCTCTCCGGACGGGACGACCGTTGCCTATTCGCTTTGGCGCGAAGGAAAGGGGCAGCTGTACCTGCATCCCCTCTCACAGCTCGAGCCGGCGCCGGTACTCGGTGCCACGAATGCCAGACGCCCCTTCTTCTCACCCGATGGTCGCTGGATCGGGTACTTCGCCGACCGGGAACTGCGCAAGATCCCGGTCTCGGGTGGCTCGCCCATCACTCTGTGCGCGATCGACTCCTTCACAGGAGGTTCATGGGGAGACGACGGAACGATCGTCTTCAGCAAGAGCGCTCCCTCAGGGCTCTGGGAAGTTTCCGAGTCGGGAGGAGATCCCGTCGAGCTGACGCACCCGAGAGTCGGGGCCAAAGAAGATCGCGTCGACGCCCACTTCAGACCCGCGTTGTTGCCGGATGGTCGAGGCATTCTGTTCACGTCGTGGGCGCCAGGTACGAGAGTGGAGACGACAGTCGCGATGCTGGTCCCCGGATCGGAGGGAACTCGCAGAGTGATTGCGGGCGCGGACCCATCGTACGATCCCGCCGGTTACCTCCTGTACAGGGACGCCGAGAGGGATGTGCTGAACGCGGTGGCGTTCGATCTCGATTCGCTGGAGGTGCGAGGGGAGCCGCGGGTGATTGCACGCGACGTGGGCAACGGCGCGACCTCGAACGGGAGAACTCTCGTCTATCAGACCCTCAGAGAGACGCCGCAGCGCCTCGTGAGAGTGAGCCGCGACGGGGCACGCGAGGTCCTGCCTCTGACCCAACAGGAGTACGAGCCGCTGGCGATCTCCCCGGACGGCAGGCGGGTGGCGGTGGTAATCGAGGAAACGACGAGCGAGATATGGGTGATCGATCTGGAACGCGGGAGTTTCACGCGACTGACGAACTACCCGGGATTTGACAATGCCCCGATCTGGTCGCCCGATGGTGAGGGGATCATCTTCTCCTCGGACAGAGACGGTCCTCCGAACCTTTACCGGGTTCGCGCCGGCGGTGGCGCGGTGGAGCGAATCACGAACGCATTCGCAGTGCAGAAGGCCGAAGCGTTCACGCCGGACGGAAGGCACCTGATCATCTCGTACCGTGATCTGGCCGCGGAGAAGGATGGCGCTCCCACGAACTACGACATCGGCATGATCGATCTCGAAACCAGCGAGATGACTCCGCTCATCGCTTCCCCCTCTGAGGAAAGGGGAGCCTCTCTTTCTCCCGATGGTCGCTGGCTCGCCTACGGATCCGACGAGACGGGCCGGTTTGAGATCTATGTGAGGCCGCTGGGTGATGCCGGGAGAAAGACTCGCGTCAGCCTGCAGGGGATGGACACGCGTGGCCTCTGGGCTCCCGACGGCGGGACGATCTACTACGCGAAGGGCGGGAAAATGGTGGCGGTGCCAGTCTCCACGGAGCCGGAGCTGAGGCTGGGCGAGCCGGTCGAGCTGTTCGACGTCCCGGAGCTCGTCAGCTTCGACGTCGGCCCCGACGGGCGGTTCCTGATCAGCGAACGGACCGGCTCTCGCCACCGCGGCATCGTGGCAGTGCTGAACTGGGCGCAGGAGCTCGTGGCGCAGGGTCGCTGACCTCTTCACGAAAGAAAACGGCCGAACACCGGAAAGAACGCTCGCTCAATCACCGGCCGCCGACAGGACCCTCGCCCCACTTCAGCTTCCCCCGCAGGACATCGAAGTAATCCTTGGTCGGGGACTGCACGAGAGCAACGGTCCGCTCCGACTTTTTCACCACCACCGTGTCATCGTGGTCGACCGGCACGGCTTCCTGGCCGTCGAGCGTCAGGTAAATCTCCTCCCGCGTCTTTTCGAAGCGGAGCGTAATCTCACATCCGTCGGGGAGCACGATCGGGCGATTCGTGAGGGTATGCGGGCAGATGGGTGTGATGACGATTGCGGCGAGCGTCGGATAGATGATCGGACCCCCGGCCGAGAGGTTGTAAGCGGTCGACCCGGTCGGCGTGGAGATGATCAGGCCATCTGCACGAAATACGGTCACGAAGGTGGAATCGACTTCGACGTGGATATCGATGATGCGGGCCAACGCTCCCTTGTTGACCACCGCGTCGTTGAGCACACGGTAGCGATCCTCCGTGCGATCGCCCCTGATCGTTGCCTCGAGTGTGCTTCGCGGTTCGATCGGCGCCTTCCCGTCGAGAGCCAGATCGAGAACCTCGTCCAGCTCATCGGCGCGGATCTCGGTCAGAAAGCCGAGCGTCCCCATATTCACACCGATGATCGGGGTCTCTTCCGGGGCATGACGCGCGACCGAGAGCAGTGTTCCGTCTCCGCCGAAAGTCACAACGAGATCCGCTTTCGATCCGATCTCTCGCTTGTCGAACGCTTCTCCGCCTCGTCGCTCGAGCGACGACGCGGTTGCACGATCCATCACGATCGAATGGCCGGCCGATTCGAGGCGGTCGATGATCACGGAGGCGAGCTCGAGCGCCGTACGGGTCGGCTTCGAAATGATCGCGACCTTCAAGACACCTCCTCCGATTCGGAGCCACCACCGCCACCCCATCTCAGGTCGTCGAGACCGCTCTCGACTCCGAACAGATCGAGTGTCCGCATCGAGAAGTGATCCACGAAGGAGTCCCACGACTGGCCGGCGTAAAAGGCCGGGATCGGAGGCATCACGATCGCTCCCGCCTGCGTTGCCTTCAGGATGTTCTCCGCATGGATCAACGAGAAGGGCGTCTCCCGCAGAACGAGAATCAGACGCCGGCGCTCCTTCAGCGTCAGGTCGGCCGCCCGCTGAATCAATCCTCGCGAGATACCGGTCGCGATCGACGCGAGCGTTCCCGAAGAGCACGGAATCACGATCATTCCGTCCGTTCGGTAGGAACCGGATGCGATGGAAGCACCGATGTCGGCATCGGGATGGTGCTCGACCTTCTGCCGCTGTTCATCGGTGAGGCCCGCGCTTCCAACGACTTCCTCCACCGTTCTCGGTGCCGGCTCGATCTCGTGCCCTCCCACCCGCATCGCGTGGGGGCTCACGATCAGATGCAGCCGCTCGACCTCCGGGCTCTGCGCCGCGAACCTCAGAAATCGCAGCGCCAGCGAAATTCCGGACGCTCCCGATATACCGACGACGATCCGTTTACCCATCTGCCATCACACTCCGCCGGCGAGCCCGCGCCGAGGCGAAAGTATACGTTGCGACTTCAAGCCGGAAGCCGCCGACTCCCGTAAAGCTTCCTTTCAGAGGCGCCCTCCCCGCAAAAAAATTTGACGACCGCCGAAGCCTGCCGCCAGCACAAGTAGCTCCAGAACCGTCATTTAACCCGTAATGCCAGGTGGCCGCGCTTTTGACTTCATTGCCCCCTCGAAAGGAGGTGATGCCGGGCAGAGCCAAAAAAGAAGCGGGTGACAAAACGAGTGGACAACTCAAATCGAACCAAGCGTAAGAAACCAGCAGTTCCATCACAACCATTTTCGAAACTAAAGGAGGAAAGACCAGATGCGCAAATCTCTGAACATCGCATTGCTCGTCGCCATGACGATTCTCATGGCAATCCCCGCCGTCGCCGCGGACAAGGCCGCCGGCAAGATCAACATCAACACCGCCACCGTCGAGCAGCTCCAGCTGCTTCCTCGGGTCGGTCCGAAAGTCGCCGAGCGGATCGTTCAGTGGCGTGAGGACAACGGCCCGTTCGTGCGAGCCACCGACCTGATGCAGGTACGAGGCATCGGTGACAGCACCTTCAGCCTTCTCGAGCCTCACATCAGCGTCGAAGGCGAATCGACTCTCTCCGAGAAGGTTCCGTCGCCGCGCAAAGCAAAACCTGCCAACTCGGCTGACTAGGCCGTCCCACCTCACTCCCGCAGTACCGGGCCGCCCGACCCAGATCGGGCGGCCCACCTCCCCAGGAAAAGGAGAACTCATGTCGAGAGAACCTGCCGGCTACACCCTCCTCGAGATCATCACGGTCATCGCGATCATCGGGGCCTTCGTCCTCGCCGCGGTGCCCGCGCTGAGCTCAATCAACAAGCGGAGAGCCGTTCGCGTCGCATCCCAGGAGCTGCGAGGTGTCTTTCACGAAGCGAGGTCGCGCGCGATCAGCAAGGCCCGTCACGTAGGACTTCGCTTCATCGAGACCGGCGACCAATGGAGCTATGAGATTTATGAGGACGGCGACTGGGACGGTCTCTCCAACGCCGACATCAAGAAAGGCATCGACAAGAAGGTTTCCGGACCCCGTCGTCTGCTCGAGCACACGGACGATGTTCGGATCGCCCTGCCGACGTTCACTCTGAGCGATCCGGAGGGGAAGGTGATTCCTGAAGGCAAAGCGGTCCGCTTCGGAAAGTCCCTCCTCTGCTCATTCTCACCGAGAGGATCTTCGAGCAGCGGATCGATCTTCCTCACCGACGGCGACGAGCTCGTAGCCATGGTCCGCGTCTATGGCCCGACCGCAAAGATCCGCTCGATGATCTATCACCCAAGACAGGGAATCTGGAAGTGACGAGCTTCGAACGTTCAGCGGGGAGGCCCGCGCCTGAAATCCCAGCTCGGTACCAGCTCGAGCGGGTGGTCGCGAAGGAACTCTTCACGAAACATCTCGAAGATCACCCGCCCGTCGAGATCCCGCGCAACCGGCCAGCCCGAGGCGAAAAAGAGCGTTGGAACGACATCGGTGACGCCGACCGGCAGCGGGCCCATGGCGCCGCTCCGGATGCCCGGCCCTTCGATCATCAACAGCCCGTCCGCATCCCCGGTCTCCGCTCGAACCCGCGACCGGAAGTAGCTCGCGAGATCATCGGGCGTGAAGTGAGGCTGGAAAGCCGAGGGGGAGACGACGACGAAGGTCGCCTCGGGAACGGCCGTTCGGAGCTCGAGCAGCGCCTCACCGAGAAGGTGAACGCTGTCCCTGAAGATCTCCCCGCGCTCGGTTCCCTCTGCCTCGAGCAGATTTCCGCCACCGAGAGTCTCTCGGATCCGTCCGAGCGCATCTGCTTCGACCACGCGGACGAATGCTCCCGACTCCCGGACTGCACGGAGACGAGCGAGATCGCCCTCGAGGTGACGCAGGGCGACACGCCCTTCCTCTCCGCGGGACCGCAGCCGTTCCCTCGCGTCTTCGACACCCGGCCAGCTTTCCTCGGAACGGGCCAGACCGCGAAGCGTGCCCGCATGAAGCACCTTCACCCCGCTCGCCTCGAGCACCGACCAGAAGGGACGCGAGCGCCCGAAGGGAGAACCGAGCGAGGTTCGTCTGCCCGGAGCGAGTCCCCACGTCCGAAATCCGAGACCGCTGGGAATGATCCGGAAGGGCTCGCTTTCCCACGGGACTCGATACGCCCATACGCCCGTCACACCATGCTGATAGGGGAGTTTTCCCGTCAGCAGGGAAGCCCAGATCGCCCTCCGGCTCGTCGTCGGAAAGGGCTCGATCCGCGCTCTGAATCCTCGGGTGCCCGCCTCCGTAAAATACGGAATCTCTCCCTCCCCCTCGAGCTGGATGATCCAGTCATACGGGAGATACCGGACCGCGACGACCACCAGCGGCCGGTCGAATGCAGCCGGGATGGTCGCGGAGGAAGGTCCCGGACTCTCCCCCGGGTCCAGCAAAGTCCGCTTCCAGCTGAGGGCCACGAAACAGATCGCGATCAGTGCCAGCGCCGTCCCGAACACGATCTGCTTCCGCCATCCGACCGCATTCCTCTCCACAAGCCACAGAATGAACAGCGCAATCGTCAGCAGGCCGACGAACCCGGCCGACCGCGAAAGCTGGGTCACCGCGTCCTTCGGCAGATAGATCTGCAACGTGAGGCGGTGCATGAAGAAGATGACCGTGCAATAGGCGGCGGCAACGACGATGAATCCGAACCCGTGCGGGCGCAACTCGCCGGGTGGAAGAACTCTCATCCGCACCAGCCGAACGAGCCACAGCGCGAATCCGATCACAAGGCCACCGGCTGCACCATAGGCCGCGCTCACCAGCATCAGTTTGAGGAAACTGATTTCGATCTGTGGATTCAACGAATAGAGGAGCTGGACCGACAGAGCGGAGAAAGTAGCTCCGGCCACCAGCCGTCGGAGCAATCCCTTCGGAACCCGGCGAGTCAGCATTCGCCGCTCGATACTACCCGATCGCGATTGGAGCCCGGAGCCGGCAAATCTTGATCAGCCGGTCTTCCCTCACCAGGCTCGGTCATTCGCCCACCGCGCTCTTCGAGATGCTCGAACTTCCGGTGACCCCGGTCGAGATCGATGTCGATGACTGGCGGCGCTGCGGATTCGACCCATCGATTCGACCTCCAGTGCGCCTGATTCACGCCGGAAGCCTCGGAAGGGTCGACCTGATCGCTCTCGAGGGTCCCGGCGCTTCTCTTCAGGCAAAAGCCCTGATCGAATCCTATTTCCGCTGGAGTCGCGATCTTACCCCCCTCGTTTCGGTTGCCGACGGTTCGCACCTTTCCGCGTGGAGCATTTCGAACAGCTCGGTTCGCCGGCTCGACATCGACACCCGCTCTCCGGGCTCCGATCTGATCGCCCGGCTCAATGCGCTTCGGGCACACCAGAGGTCGGGCGACCGGCTCGCCGGCCAGCTCCGCTCCGCCTTCGCCCGGGAAGACGTGTCGATGGTTTTTCTCCGAAGCTTTCGCGGCGGCGTGGCGAACATCGAGGAGATCACCTCGAGTCGCCTCGGCGTCTCCCGAACGGAAGCCGCCCGATTCGCGCTTCGACTCGCTTCACGGCTTCTGTTTCTGCAATTCATTCAGGCCGAAGGATGGCTCGATCACGACACGTCGTTTCTTCGAAACCGGATCGGGGCGGCGATAGCAAAAGGAAGGAATGCCTACCGCGCCGTTCTGATCCCTCTTTTCTTCGGCGCTCTCGATCGCCCGGCTGCCAGACGCTCGGCACGTGCGGCCGGTCTCGGATCGATCCCATTTCTCAACGGCGGGCTCTTCCGCAGGACTCTACTCGAGCGACGCAACACCGCGCTGACCCTTCCGAACGAGATCCTCTCGTCTTTGTTGGAGAAAGTGTTCGACCCGTTCACCTACACCATCCGCGAGGATGATTCCGAGGGGCTTTCGATCGACCCCGAAATGCTCGGGCATGTTTTCGAATCGCTCATGTCGTCGAACGAACGTGCGGAAAGCGGCAGCTTCTACACCCCCCGACCCGTGGTCGATCGCCTCACCAGGAGCGCGCTCGTTCAATGGCTTGCGAACGGCGACACCGAACAACGCCAGCGGATCGAAGCAAATGAAACCGAAGCGTTCGAGAGCCGCCAGATGTATCGGAGACTTCAGAGAGCTCGAGTCGTCGATCCCGCCTGCGGCTCGGGCGCATTCCTCCTATCCGTAATGCAGACAATCGAGCGATTGAGCCGCGAGCTCGCCGGCGCGGCCGGTTTCTCTCCGCCGCGCAGGCTCAGGAGGAGGATCGTCGCACGCTCACTCCATGGGGTCGATCTCAAGCCCGAGGCCGTCGAGCTCTGCGAGCTGAGGCTCTGGCTGGCCGTCGCGGGCTCCGAGCGGAACGTGCCGACTCACCGAATCCAGCCGCTCCCCAATCTCGACAGGAACATCCGCCAGGGAAACTCGCTCCTTTCTCCGCTCGACTTGATCGGCGCCAGCCGGCACCGAGCATCGTCCCGCTGGGTAAAGGAAGTCCGTCGAAGGCGCCATCTGCTCGATCGCTACCGCGCCGGCGGCAGTGGATCTCGTCTTATTTCAGAGAAACTCCACCAGTTCGACAGAAATATCACGGTGGCGATCCTTCGAGATCTCATCGCTGAAGATCGTGAGCTCCTTCGCCTGTTGCGAGCTCAATCGACACTCGTGGGCCAACCCAATGAAACGGCACATATTGCCGAAGCCGAACGGCGAATACGCGAACGGACCCGACAGCTGCGAAGCACGGAGCGAGGGAGCGTCGATGCCTTTTCGTGGGAAGTGCACTTTGGCGAAGCGATGCAGAACGGTTTCGATCTCGTCGTCGGTAACCCGCCGTGGGTCCGCTCTTCCCGCGTTCCCCCCGCTACCAGAGCACGACTGGCCGAAGTCTACGACGGCGCAAGAGGCGGAACAGGCGGGGTGAGACAGTTCGATCTGGCATCGTTGTTCGTCGAAGCTGCAATCGACCGCCTCGCGCCGGACGGCGTTGCCGCGATGCTCGTTCCATCGAAGATTCTGAAGTCGAACTACGGCCTGCCGATCCGGCAGCGAATCGAAAAGAACCATTCCCTGCTCGCCGTTCATGACTGGTCTCGCGACTCGTCGATCTTCGACGCCGATGTGTTCCCGGTCGGGCTCACGGTCGGGAAGCGCGCCTCCGTTGCGGGACCGGTCCGCATCCTTCGCGACTCGTCCACACTCGAGGTTTCACGCGAACGGATGAGTCATCGCGGCCGATGGCTTCTTCTTCCGCCGGAGCTCCTCGAGCTGATCGACTCGCTCGGAAAGCGGCATCGAACCCTCGAGGAAGTGCTACGGCGGAAGCCGTTCATGGGAATCAGGACTGGAGGAAATGCCGAGCACTTTCTGCGGGTGAGCCGGATCGGAGATCGGTTTCTCGAGCTCGAAGACGGTGGCCAGATTCCGCTGGACCAGGCCGCGCTCTGTGCTCGCGGAAGAGACGTCCGTCGATGGAATTGCGAGCCGGCGACCTTCCTCAGAATGACACTCGATTCGAGGCCTCGCTTCGTCTCCCCCGCACACCTCGGAATGAAAGTCGTCTGGAAAGACGTCGCAACGCGCCTGGAGTGCGTTGCGCTTGCGCCGCGGCGACGGATTCACGGCTGCTCCATTCCGCTCGTTCCCAACCAGACGCTCTACGGACTGCAGACGTTCAGCCGCGAAGAGTCGCATTACCTCTCGGCGATGCTGAACTCCGCCGTCTGCACGTTTCTCGCGATCGCGCTCGCCGATCAGGCCAAAGATGGTCACTATCGATTCTACGGAGCCACGGTCGGCCAGATTCCGTTTCCGCGACTCGACCCGTCCTCGCCCCTTCGAAAGAGGCTCGCACGACTCGGCGCAGCGGCTCACGCCGGCGGAAATCACGGAAAGCGAATCGACGAGATCGCTGCGACCGCCTACGGCATCCGTCTCGTAGAACTTTCACTGATCGGAGAAGCACTCGAGGATGGTCGGCATCCGGGACAATCCGCCCAACCGTGAATCGCAGGGATTCGCCTCGGTTCTCGAGTTTCTCGGCTCGGCTGTGGAGTCGAACGTCGGCGAGCTCTCGCCACACCAGCGGATTGGGGCGGGATGGCTCGTCGACCGCATCAGGCGATACGGTGGCGCGGTTCTCGCGGATGACGTCGGAACCGGAAAGACCCGAACGGCGCTGGCTGCCTCAAATCTGCTACGCCGTGATCGTCTTGCATTCGGCGTCATCTGTTCCCCTTCGCTCGTTCCGCACTGGCGACAGGAAGCTTCGAAGCAGAATCTCGCAGTCGAGATCGTTTCCACCGGCCTGCTCGGGCGCCGCGATCTTCCTCCCCTCGACGGATGGATCATCGATGAAGCTCACGCTTTCAGGAATCCGTCGACACGAGGCTGGAAGACACTCCACACTCTCGCTCGCAATCACTCGCTGATTCTCGTCACGGCCACGCCGCTCTGGAACGGGCTCGACGATCTCGAGGCTCTGATTCGAATCTTTGCGAGCGACTCCGCGCTTCGCTGCGAAGGCGTGGCATCGATCGCCCGAGCCTTCGCAGATCGCGATCGCCGGGCGATCTCCATCGTCTTCGAGGCACTCGTTCTCCGACGCGATCGGTCATGGTTCGATCCCGTCGCGTCGAGCAGTCTCGTCTGGAGATCCATCGGCAGACCCGGGGCGGCCGAGGTGACCGCGCTGGCCCGCGAGCTCCAGACACTGACGTTCCCGCTGAGCCTGAGCGATTCGGCCCATCTTCAGCGCGCATTCCTTCTCGCAAGGCTGGAGTCGGGTTACGGCGCACTTCGTTCGTCCCTGATCCGACAAAGACGCTTCTGCTCCCGGGCTCTTTCAATGGCCCGGCGCGGCCGTCGCCTCGGCAGACGATCGGATTTGAGTGATCTCGCGATCGACTCGGACTTGTGGCAACTGCCGCTCTTTCCGTCTCTCCTCGGAATTCCTCTCAAAGATCCTGATGATCTGGAAGAGCTCGAGCGGGAAATAGACACGATCGATCGCATCGCCCGGATCATCCCGCCCGATGACCCGAAGCTCGACGCGCTGACGGAACTGTTCGTCGATGGACCGACCATCATTTTCTCGAGCTGGTCAGAGTCCGCGCTCGAGATCTACCGGAGACTGATCGAAGCAGGAGTGCGAGCCGTCGTCGTCACGGCGGGACGGACCGAGCGATCCGGCGTTGCCTGTTCCCACTTCGAGGCGATCGAGCTCTTCCGCACCGGCGGGGCCGACACGCTCGTCGCGACCGATCTCGCAGGCGAAGGACTCAATCTTCAGCGCGCCCGCCGGATCGTTCACTGGGATGTGCCCTGGTCGCCCGTCAGACTCGATCAACGAAACGTACGCGCCTGGCGGATGGGCCAGATCCACGACGTCGAGGTCGTCCTGTTCCGGCCGGTCGTCTCCTTCCGGCAGCACGCGCTCTTCCACAAGGAGGCGCAGAAGCAGAGCTGGCTCGATGCCTGTTCGATTCCAGGACCGGAGGCGGCGCCACGTCAGCCGGTCGTACCATCCGAACGCGGAGTCCTGCTCCTGATGGAGCACCGTTCCACACCGCGAGCAATCCTGTTCGATGCTCACTTCCGGATCCTCCCGACCTGCGGCCTCGGGACCAAACTCCTGAACCGAGGAGTCCATCCCGGAACGCTCGAATCCGTGAGAATCGTGCTCGAAGGCCGGCACCGATTGCCCGCTTCGGAGCGCGCTACTCGCGACTGTTCGCTTCTCGACGGTCAGATCCTCGATGCATTCGTCGTGAATGATCCGGCTGAAGCGGGCGGCTCAGCGACCGAAGATCAGACTCCAGATCGAGCGACGCGGTGATCGAGATCGCGGCTCCTTCGCACTCGCCATGCGGACATCCTCATCGTAGATCGTTCGAGATTGAGCCAGAACCGGATACGGATTCATGACTCTGCTCCGCTCACGCACTTCGAAGTGGAGGTGTGTAGGCGTATGGATCGCGTTCCCGCTGTTTCCGACATAGCCAAGAAGATCGCCGGCGCGCACCGCGAGTCCCTCGCGCAATCCATCAGCCCAGTCTTCCAGGTGGGCATAGAAATACGAGCGGCCGTCTCTGCCACTGACCCGGAGTGCCTTTCCGGAGCGTGCACCCGTCTGGATCGATGCGACCCGACCGTCGACGACGGCAACTGCCGGCGTCCATCGCGGAGCGAAAATGTCGATCCCCTGGTGGCTTCGTCCGCCGGAGCGCGGATCACCGAAGCTGTCGCGCAGCTCGTGATTGGTCACACCCGCGACGGGCATTACGATCGTCCCGTAGGGCCGCTGCCGCTGAGGCGTGCGGGAGCTCCTCGTCACACCCGACAAAACGCCGCGAAGGCCCTTGACCGAGACACGGGCAGAGTGGTTTTCTGTCCTCTCGGGGGGTCGCGGTTCACCAGAAACGGACAGTGCAGCAGCCCCGACCAACGCCGCCATTGCCGTCGCAAGGTACTTTGTTCTCATCATTTACTCCCTTCGAACCGAAATCTGGACGAAGGGGATAGCGCAACCTGCGGACCACTTGGTTGCAGTGGGCGCCCGAGACGCCCGGGCGCGGGCGAATCAACCGAGCGAGACGGATCTCAGGGCCGGCTTCTGCTGCGGCCCGATCGGAATCCGCGGGAACGGCCCGTCGGACGGCGGTTGGAGAACGACGCCGATTTGCGGCTTCGTTCCTTCACCGGAGGAATTGTCAGTCCCTCGATGTGGAGTTGCTTGATCTCGACACCCGTGACCTTCTCGACCCTTCGGACGACCGATTCGTCCTCGAACGTGACGAAACTGATCGCGATCCCCGAGACCTCGGCCCGTCCGGTCCGGCCGATTCGATGAACGTAGTCATCCGGCTGGGGCGGAAAGTCGAAGTTGATCACGTGAGAGATGCCGTCGACATCGATTCCGCGAGCGGCGACGTCGGTTCCGATGAGAACTCTGACGCGTTCCTGTTTGAATTTGTCGAGAACGGAGGTTCTCTGCGCCTGCGTGCGGTTCGAATGAATCCGCTCGCAAGAGATGCCTGCAGCGCTGAGCTTGCGATGAATCTTGTCCGCGCCGTGCTTGGTGCGGGAAAAGACGAGAACCTTGGACAGACTCTCGTCCTGGAGAATGTGGAGGAGAACGTCGATCTTGCTCTCTCGCACGACTCCGTATCGAAACTGCTCGACGAGATCCGAGGTGCGTGAGCGCGCTCCGATCTCGATATTCACGGGATTGCGGAGCATTTCCTGCGCGATCTTCTCGATTTCCGGCGAAAAAGTTGCCGAGAAGAGCAGCGACTGGCGTCGCGACGGAAGTTTCTGAACGATCCGGCGGATGGCCGGAAGAAAGCCGATGTCGAGCATTCGATCCGCTTCATCGAGCACGAGAAGCTCGATCCCGCCGATGTCGACGAGGTTCCGGCGAAGCAGATCCTCGAGTCGCCCCGGGGTCGCGACGATGATGTCGACACCCTGTCGGACGGCCTGGATCTGTCCCTTCTCGCTCACGCCACCATAGATGGCGGTGAGCCGCAGCGACAGTCCTTTTCCGTACGTGCGAACGCTCTCCTCGACCTGCACGGCAAGCTCTCTGGTCGGAGCGAGCACCAGCGCACGGGGCCGTTTGTTCGACTGACCGCGGCTGAGTGTGTTCAGGATCGGGAGAACGAAAGCCGCGGTTTTCCCGGTTCCCGTCTGCGCGATGCCGACGACATCCCTCCCGGCGAGGATTTCGGGGATGGCCTGCTGCTGAATCGGGGTCGGTTGAAGATACCCCTCGTTACGTATGGCTGTAGTGATTGCCGGCTCGAGGCCGAGCTCATGAAATGGCATGGGTTACACCTGTCTTCCTTCAGAGTATTCTGCGTTCACTCTGAAGCGTTCGGGTAACTCACCGTACTGAATGCCTGCAGATGCGAATGCGGTAATCAGGCGAACAGCCCTTCCGGCAAACTTATTCACCGCTTTTGAAAAAGGGCAGAAACCGAAAGATCCGGGCTGCGCTCGTATCGGATCATTTCCGGTACCCGGTCGCTACGCACGACGGTGTCCGCGTCACGAGGTTGTCAATAAAAGTACATTTTCACTACCATACGGAAAGGAAATGCAAATCCGAGGAGGCAATATGTCGAGGTTACGTGTTCTGCGTTCAGTTCTGTTAGTCGCACTCTTCACCGTTCCGTGCTCCCTGCTCTTCGCGCAACAGACCGGGACGATCATCGGGCAGGTGAGAGCCTCCGACGGCGGAGGATTACCGGGGGTGACCGTCGAGGCCAGCTCGAATGTTCTGCCTCAGACGCGTGTGGTCACGACCAGCCTCAACGGCGACTACCGCATTCCGGCCTTGCCGGTAGGGCAGTACACGGTCCGCTTCAGCCTGGCCGGGATGGCCACTCAGGAACGCAATGTCAACGTTCGTCTCGGTCAGGAGTCGGTCGTCGACGCGATCCTCGGTCTCGCGACGCTGGCCGAGGAGATCGTGGTGACCGCCGACGCTCCGTTCACCGATCCGACCACCACCGCGATCCGAAGCTCCGTCTCCCAGGAGATGCTCGACCAGCTTCCCCTCGGTCAGGAGTATCGGGACCTGCTCAAGCTGGCTCCGGCCATTCAGTACACCGAAACCTCGGTTCGCGGACCGTCCGCGGGCGGGAGTGGACAGGACAACGTCTACGAGTTCGACGGCGTCAACGTCACCCTTCCTCTTTTCGGAACGCTCGCCGCCGAGCCATCGGCACATGACATCGAGCAGCTCGAAGTCGTCAAGGGTGGCGCCAAGGCAGTCGATTTCAATCGAGCCGGGGGATTCACGATCGATTCGGTCAGCAAGTCCGGCACGAACGAATGGTCGGGCGATCTGAAATATGAGATCCAGACGGACAGCATGATCGCGGACCGTGACGGCGTCACGGGGTCGACGTTCGATCAGAATCGCGACTGGCTTTCGCTCGGAGTGGGCGGACCCGTCGTCGAGGACATGCTCTTCGTCTACGGCTCCTACTACCGGCCGACGGTCGACCGCGAGAACCGGGCGAACGCTTACGGCGAGGTTCCGGACTTCGACAGCACCCGCGACGAGTACTTCGGCAAAATGACGTTCACACCGATGAGCAATCTTCTGCTGAACATCAGCTACCGTGATTCCGATCGCGAGGCCAGAAACGCCAGCATCGGCTCCTTCTCCACGCCGTCGACATCGACTGGTGAGTCGAATTCGCAGACCATCGGGATCTTCGAAGGATCATGGATCGTCACCGACCGGAGCTTCGTCACCGCGAAATACAATGATTACGAGCTTCTGACGTCAGAGCGTCCCGACCTGATTCTCGACGTGATCCCCGGCGGAAACCTCAACCTGGACATCCTCGATCAGCTCGGTTTATTCCTAGTTCCGTCTCTGGGCGATGACGAGGCGTTCAACGCGTTTGCTGCACCGTTCGTCGAGCGCTACGGTTTCCTTCGTGACGGGGTGCGGACCGGCGGCGGAGCGGTCGGAGCGGCGTCCACGTTCAACGATCAGGACTTCTACCGGACCAGCTATCAGCTCGGTTACGACATCACCCTCGGCGACATGCTGACTCACGACATTCACATCGGTTATCAGTGGTACCGTGACGAGGAAGATCTCTCCCGTTTCTCCAACGGTTTCGGCGTCATCACCGTGCTTGGCGGGCAGGAAGAGTTCAATGGCCAGCCGGCATTCTTCAAGACGAGATATCAGCGATCCAACTTCTCCGATGATCCGGGGCAGGTCATTCACTCCGAATTCGAGTCGAGCAACATCGAGATCAACGACACGATCCGGATGGACAACTGGTCGTTCAACGTCGGTGTCATGCTCTCCAACGACACCCTCTACGGCCAGGGACTTCGCGAAGATCCCTCGACGATCTCGGGGTTCGTTTCGGCCCCCGGCAACAAGTACGAGATGTACGAGATCGACTTCGAGGACCAGATCCAGCCCCGCCTCGGAGCCACCTGGGCCTACAACGGCTCGGATACGGTTTATGCCAGCTACTCCCGCTACAACCCTGCGGCCAGCTCGCTGCCACGCGCCGCATCCTGGGATCGCAACACCCTCGGTCTCGTGACCGACGCCTACTACGACATGAACGGAGTTCTGATCGGAAGCGAGCAGCTCCGCGGCAGCTCCGGCAAACTCTTCGTCGAGGACATGGATCCACGCTATACCGACGAGTACCTGGTGGGCACGGGACGGCAGGTCACTCCGGGTCTCGCGGGACGAGCCTACGTTCGCTACCGCTATTCGGCCAACTTCTGGGAAGACACAAACAACAACGCGCGGGTCAGGTTCGAGCCTCCGCCCGGAATCCCTCGCGAGCTCTATATTCCCGATCTCAATGAAAAGCGCGACCAGATCGGCAGCGGCTCCTCGTACGTCATCGCCGAGCTCGACGGCGCCTTCACCAAGTACTGGGAAGCGACACTCGAGGCCGATTGGCGCGCGACCGACAACTCTATGCTTCGCGGCACCTATACCTGGAGCCATTACTACGGCAATTTCGACCAGGACGGCACCTCGGCCTTCAGGGGAGGGGACTTCGCGACGTTCATCGGATCATCGTTCCTCGCGGACGGCGCCGGGCGCCAGATCTGGGACAATAAGTACGGAAATCTGCGCGGTGATCGCCGTCATCTCCTCAAGCTCTATGGCTCATACGACCTGCCATGGGCCGCCACCTTCGGCGCCTTCGGCCTTTATCAGTCCGGCCATGCGTGGGAGGCGTGGAACTACGAGCCCTACTCCCATCTGACGGGTTCCACGAGCAGCACCAACCGGTACGCCGAGCCTGCCGGATCACGCACCACGGACGCCCACTACCAGGTCGATCTCAATTACACGCAGAACATCCCGCTCGGAGGGACGAGCCTCCAGCTGATCGCCGAGATTCTCAACCTCTTCGACAACCAGACCGGTTACTCACCGAACCCCGTCGAGCGAAGCTCGCTGTTCGGCGTTCCGTCACTTCAGTACGCACCACGGAGATTCGAGCTGGCGGCGCGCCTCCGCTTCTGATTCTCAGCTTCATCCAACACTCAGGGCCCGGTGGAAATCACCGGGCCCTTTTTGCGGCAATTCCGGACGTTCCGCCAGGAATTGGCCCTCTGTTAACTAGTTTGACTAGCTCATGACCAGAAGAAGCCGTCTCGCCAGGTCATCCCCTTCGGGGTCCCGACCTGAGTGGAGCCCTTCAGCCGTAAATTCGTTAGAATTCCGGCATGTCGAAAAAGGGCTCGGGACCCTCCGCCGAGGCGGAGCTCTCGCTCGCTGCGTTTTCATGGGATCGACATGCTCTCGCGGCTGTCGAGCATGCGACCCTTCCCCACTGGGGGCGCGTCGGGCCGGATCCCGACCTGGAATCCGCTTCGCCACTCGCATCGAGGAAATGGTCCCACCGCGACTCCCTTTCGATTCTCGCGCAGGCCGCGGCTCATCAGGCGATGCTTCTAGCGGTGGGAATCGCCGAGACCGAGCTCGATCCTGATCAATGGGCCGTCCATCGCAAGCGCGGCGAGGATGTCCGACTCGTTCGACGTTTCGCCGCCCCGGACTCCGCAGCGCCTGCAGAGGGCATTGCGCCGTCGGAGTGGATCGAGGCCCTGGCGGACTATCTCGGGATTCGCGATCTTCACGTATTCGACCACGCCTGGTTTCGCGCCGACGAGGTCTATGCACAGAGCGTCATTCAGGATGCAGGACTACCTGAGCACGACCGGCGCTGGCTTCGGCGCGCCGGGTACGGTTCGATCCTCGTCTCCCCGGATGATCTCCAACTGGTCTACGACAGTCCGGGAAGCGTCTTCATCCGACACGGACACTCGAAGCTTCCATTCGAGCGGATCACCCGGCTCGATCCGACCAAAAGATTGCTGACGGCCGGAGGCCGTGGCAGCTCCATTCTCGAACCGGGATCCGCGCTCGGTCCGGAGTGGGGCAGGACCTCAGCCGGATCCGATCCCCACCACCTCGCCGATCGGATACTCGACGATCATCCCCCGGTCGTATGGCTGGAATCGTCGTCGGCGCTCGATCCCTGGAGCCGCTCGGTCCTGGAGGCTCTCCGTTCATCCAACGCCACCATCGTGATCTCGGATGACGACAGGCTTTCGGAAGAAGCGAACGCGAGGCGGCTCGGTCCTCCGATGGTTCGAATCATGGCACCATCGGTTCGATCAGCGCGGCTCATCGAAGAACGGCTCGGTTCACGCGATCATGAGGAGTTGACCAGCTTCGTCACCTCTCCCGCGTATCTCTCTTTTCTGAAAACGGGTCTTGCGCCGATGCTGCTCGGGGGCCGTACCCATGTGACGATCGCGGAGCCAGAGCGCTCTTTTCTCGCTGCGGTCGCCGTCGCGGGGGACCGTGTTCCTCTGACGATCGCGGACGAAATTCTCGATTCGGTCGGAGCGGGAGTCAAAGCCGAGTCACTCGGATCGGACGCCATTCCGCTCGTCGATGGGGAACTGATCTTCGAGGCTGATCTGCGCGAAGGGCTCGTCACGAGCGTTCCAGGTGACGTCCGGAACAGCATCGCGAAGCTCGCTTCGAGATCGTTCGCGAGTCGTGGAGATCCGCTGCGCGCTTCGGAAACGCTCATTCTCAATGCGCTCTACAGGGATGCCGCCACCTCTCTTTCCGAGCGCGATGGCGACCTGCACCCCGAGGATCTCGACCGGGCGCTCCGATCGCTCCCTTCGGTTTTCGCCGCTCCTCATGCAGGCCTGGCTCTCAGGAAAGCGCGTTCACTGATCTCCCAGGGCCTCTATGACGACGCACTCTCGATCCTCGATGAGACAAAGCCGGACCATCGTCATCTCTGTGCCGTGGCGCATCGCCGTCAGGGGAGTTATTCGAAAGCTCTCGATCTCGTCGCAGCACTCGACGACGTCGACAGTCTGATCCTCAAGGCGGAGATTCTCCGGTTGACGGGAGAGCTCGATGACGCCGCTGCGACGCTGGAGTCGCTCGGCAAGCGGAAGCTCGACGCGAGGCGTCGCTCACGGCTCGGCTTCGAAGAGTTCCTTCTCGCTCTCGATCGCGGAACCACTCCCTCCCACGCCTGGATGGCGCTCGACACCGATCGCTATCACGCAGAACGCTCCCTCGCATATTCGCTGATGTCGCGCCGCGAGTTCACAGAAGCAGCGCAGGCCGCCGAGCGAGCTCTGCTTCACGCGCCGGACCTACCCTGCGAGATCGATGCTGCGGTCGATCGCTTCTATGCCGGCTTCCTGTCCGGAAACTGGAGTGCCGCGCGGGAGCACGGCCGGTCGGCGCTCTCCCGGATCGAGCGCGCACAGGGAGATCGCGCGTCCGCCGGTGTCCTGTTCACGCTCGCCTTTCTCCTCGCCGACGATGGCCGCACTTCACAGGCAGAGAGAATCATCGACAAGCTCGACCGCTTCTACGCTTCTCACGGTGACGATCGGCGCCAGCGGGAGATCGACCTCCTGCGCGCCCAGCTCGCTCTGATTCGATTCGATCTCAAAACCTCCGGCGATCTCGCTCATGCTTTGATCAGGGACGGAAGCCTCAGCGGAGATCTGCTCGTAGCGGCGGAGCTCGTTCTTCACGAGGCACGCTGGGCCTGCGGCGGCGATTCGTACGAGATCACAGCCCCGGCGACCTGCGAAGAGCTCGAGCGGCGCCGGCAGTTCGCGCGCGCGCGACTCCGACAGGTGGCCACCCGAACCGACGATTTCAATGGTCGCGTGATCGAGCTCGAGGAAGCGACCCTCGGGGGCGACGAGATCGAGCTTCCCGTTCCATCGAATCGGTCGGAGCAACGCCTTCTCCTTCGCTCGGCACTCGGTCTCAGCCATCGGGGTGCGGGCGGCGATCGCATCCGGTCGGCGATCACTGAGCTCTCCAGAGCGCTGGGCGTCGAGATTCGTCTCGACGCTGACCTTTCCTCCGAAGACGCGCTGTTCACGATTGCTGGTCTCGATCTGGAAGATAAGGACGTTCGCCCGATTTGCGGACGAAACTGGTTTCTCGCGACCCGCAATCGGCTCGCCCGATGGATGATCGTCGGAACCGAAACGCGCGACGACGAAACTCTCGATGAATGGATCGGCACCATTCCGCCCGACGTCGTTCGGATTTCCGACAGTCGCCTGCTCTGGGTCGACGGGGGGAACGAGCTCGGAGAACCGACTCTCGATGCCTGGGGCAGGCTGATCTCTGCTCTCGCCGACCGTGACGGCTACCGGCGCATCGTCGATGCAGAACGGGCTGCGGCATCTCAGCCCGCGCCCTCGGTTCACGACCTGATCATCGGGGCTTCTCCGAAACTACTGCAGTCGCTCGAGACGATCAGAATGATCTCACCTCGCGACATTCCGGTGCTCATCGGAGGTGAATCGGGTACGGGAAAGGAGCTTGCCGCTCTCGCCATTCACCGCGGCTCCCCCCGTCGCTCCCGTCCTTTCATCGAGGTCAACTGCGCTGCGCTCCCGGAATCGCTGGTCGAGAGCGAGCTCTTCGGCCACGTTCGCGGTGCATTCACCGGCGCGGATCGCGATCGCGTCGGTCTCGTCGAACAGGCCGACGGAGGAACGCTTTTTCTCGATGAGCTCGGAGAGATGCCCCTGTCGATTCAAGCGAAAATCCTCCGGCTTCTCCAGGAGGGTCAGTACCGCCGCGTCGGCGATTCCACCACCCGAACCGTGGATGTCCGGATCGTCGCGGCAACCAACCGCGACCTCGCCTCCGAGGTCGACTCCGGGCGATTCCGGGAGGATCTCTACTACCGGGTTCGCGGAGCAGAGATTCAGTTGCCTCCGCTCCGCGAGCGAGGTGACGACATTCGCAACCTCGCCGAGCACTTTCTCCGGAAGGAGCTTCGAGAGTATCCCGATGGTGCGACCAGATTTTCGGACGAAGCCGCCGCTGCTCTCGAGTCGTGGGACTGGCCCGGTAACGTTCGCGAGCTTGCCCAGGTGGTGCGCGCATCCCATGCGCTGGCCGGCCAGACGCGCTCGATCGAGCTCCAGCACATTCCCGAGCGTATTCGCGAGGCCGTCAGTCGCAGACCGAAGGAAGGGCACTACAAGGACGAGCTCGAAAGGTTCCGCCGCGATCTCATTCAGAAGGCACTTCTCGCGACGGGAGGAAGCATGGCCCGCGCAGCCGACAGACTCGGGATCACCCGCCAGGCGCTCTCCTATCAGGCGAGAGAGCTCGGTATCCGAACGACGAGAAAACGGCCACAGAGCGGATGAGCGCTCCCGTACGCGGGGGTTCAGGAGATGTCACTCATTCGCCGCCTCTCTGCGGTACAGCTCACGGCCGGACATGATCGAGGCGTGAAAGGAAGGCCGGTTCTTCTCGAGAAGCTCGATCTCCCGTTCGGTGTACGGAAAGATATCCAGATCCGTGGGAAAGTTGTCCGGCTGATAGCGGGGGATTCGATCGAACCACCGGCCGTCATCCCCGGAGAGTATCAGGCAGAGGTCGACGTCGCTTCCAACGCGAGATCGCCCCTGAACCCTCGAGCCGAACCAGATAATGCGGCGAATTTCCGAATGCGTTTCCGCCAGCTTTGCCGCAAGCCCGAGAACAGCCTGCTCAACCGCCTCAGGATCGTCTCGCTCGATCGTGACACCATTCGAGAATCGCTTCAGAACGCTCGATGGCACTTTTTGCATCCTCCTGTGTGTAGAAATCCACCGGCGCTCCCTCTGGAAAACCGTTCGGATAGCGAGACGGGATGCAATGTCGATCCAGTTCTCGTGCCGCGTCGATCAGGGTTTTCCCTGCTGCCGGATCCCCGATGGCTTCAATCAGTCCCCTGACCGAATGACCCCGCGGGGAAACTGCCTCGAGCTCGTGAATCGCTTTGGCCGCTTTCTCGGCCGCCTGCTGAGCAGCGAAACATGCCCACTCATAGCTTTCACCTTCGAGAGCCGTGCAGGCCAGCCTGCGGTCGGCGTCGGCTTGCTTGAGCCAGTCTCTGCCACGATTCGCCACGAATCATTGTGGCACACAGACGAATTGTCGCGGAAAGCACGTCACCCTGCCTACATCGCGGCGCGGATCTGCTCGAGGAACTCGATGGCGTGGGGCGAAAACCACGCGGGATCGAGACGCGCGCCGGGATCGACGGCCAGAGCTGCCCGGAAGTCCTCTGCCGCGCGATCCCGTAACGCAGCCTCCCCGCTCATCACCGACTCGACGAACAGCGAATATCCGCGGAGCATCAGCGCCTCGAGATTCGACCGGTCGGTCGCGAGAACGCGGTCGAGCATCCGCGTGCTCGATTCCCGGTCCCCGGATGCGATCGCCTGAAACGCTTCGATGACCTCACTCGTGACTCTCGACTCGGAGGGCACCCGTTCGCGTGCCGCGGGCGGAGCGGACTGCACCCTCGAAACCGGCTCTGCGACGAGACTCGTCGGCGGTTCGGGGGGAGGCGACGTCACCCGAGTCGGCGGTGCCGGCTCTCTCTCGGCGAGGACGACAGGCTCTTCCGCCGGAGCCGGTTCTTCCTCTTCCACCGGCGCCCCGGGAACCGGAGTCGGCTGTTCCCGGCCCCTCACGATTCGGGTTCGGGTCGTCGGTCGGGACGCCGCGATTGCGCTGTCGAAAAGCCGGACCGCTTCCTCGAGCGCCGCAACCGACGTCTCGTATCCGGCGGAGGTCCCGAGCCGTCGGGCCTGATTCGCTTCCGAAACCTTCGTCCCCGCACTTCGATAGTCGTTCTCCCGGGTGGCACCTGCCGCGATGGCGCGACCCTGCGCCTCGAGTGCTTTCTTCATCGCCTCGTCGCTGCGCTGTTTCGCAGCCTCGAGTCCGGCGTTGTCCGGTCGTGAGGCTCCGGATTCCAGCGACGCCTTCAACTGCCGGAAGTCCGCAAAGTTCGGGGTTTTCTGAATGACTCGATAGTTGTCGCTCTGCCTCAACGCCGACAGCGCCTCGTCGCGTTGCCCCAGTTCGGCGTGAGCCTTTCCGAGCCAGTACCACGGGATGTAGGTCACCCGCTGGCGCCGGATCACAATCCCCTCGCGGGGAGTCGGGTCGAGCGCGATTGCTTCCTTCATCTTCGCGATCGCCGTGTTCCAGTCGGATTGTTCGATTGCCCGCAGGCCTTCCGCGTAGACATCCTCCAGCTTCGCCGCCCAGGCAGACGAGCAGATGAACGCGACGACGATTGCGATCAGAGTGAAGCGCTTCATCTCGATGCGCTCCTGAACTCGGGAAGCGGGGCTTCGTCGGGAGCGAGATCGAAATGCACCTCTTCTCGGTCACCCGGCTCTACGATGGAGGTCTGCCTGGCAACGTCGTTCGATCGCCCGGACCGCACCGCGATCTCGTATCGACCGGCCGGGATCTCGAGAGTCATGGGTGTCGGAACCGGCGCTTCGAGGACATCCCGTCCGGAATCGAGATCGGTGATCGACTCGACCGTGGCCCATGGAAAGGAATCGACTGCAAGCGTCGAGACCGATGCCGCGACCGGGCTTCGACCCGGCTCGGCGACCTCCGGCTCGCTTCGCGACGCGATGAACCACCCGAGCCCGGCAATCAGAAGAATCACCGCAGCCAGGCCGATCCACTTCCACGGAATCGCAGACTCTCCATCGCCGCGAGTGGCATGGACCGGACGGTCCAGCGTGGCGCTCTCGAAGCCTTCTCCTCGCTGGTCTGCGATGGTCGGCGGCGCAGACGAGCCCTTCGTTTCCTGGGTCACCGTGACGTCGGTAACGTCGGCGACTTCCCGTTGAATCGTCTGATCGCCACCGACCACCTCACCCGGTTCGTCGAACAGATCGGGCACCTCGGTCGCCGCCATCGTCTCGGCCGTCATCGGCTCCTGATCGTCGTCGCGGATGGAAAGCGACCGGATCGTATCGAGCGTCTGCGACAACTCCTCGTCCGCACTCGGAAGATCCGGAAGCACAGACTGAAGCGCCTTGAGGAACTGGCTTGCGGTGGAAAACCGCTTTTCCCGATCCTTCTCGAGTCCCCTGAAGATCACAGCCTCGAGCTCGCCCAGATTCACGAGTTCCGGATTTTTCGATTCCAGCGGGTCCGGATCGGCTGTCGAATGCAGAACGACGAACTGGTGAGGGGTCTGGGCGTCGAACGGCGGAACTCCGGTGAGCATCTGATAGAGCACGATCGCGTAGGAGTAGAGGTCGGCGCGCCCATCGATGACTTCTCCGCTCTTCAGAAGCCCGAGGTGCTCGGGCGAACAATAGCGCCACTTCCCGACGAACATCCCCGTCTTGGTTTTCTCGTCGGTCGTATCGTCCCACTGCTTGGCGATTCCGAGGTCGATGATCTTGACGAGCTCGTCGCCATCCTCGTCGCGTGTGACCATCATATTTTCCGGACTGATGTCGCGGTGGACGACCCCGGCCTTGTGCACCGCGTTGAGCCCGGCCAGTGCCTGAATCGAGAGCCGCACTGCATGCGAGGGAGCGAGAGTCTTGCGCGCGCGGATCAGATCGGAAAACGTAATTCCCTCGATGTACTCCCAGACCATGTAGAACGAGCCGTCACTGAGCTCGGAGAAATCGAACAGCGACGCGACATTCGGGTGGTTGATCTTGGTCGCCAGCCGTGCCTCGCGGACAAAGCGCCACTGGGTCTTTTCGTCGGCCGAAATGCTCGGCCGCATCAGCTTGATCACGCGCGGAGTATTGAGGTGAAGGTGGAGTACCTTGTAGACCTCGCCCATTCCGCCGATTCCAAGCCGGGAGAGGATCTTGTACTTGCCGTCGATCGGCTCTTCGATGTATTTCCGGAGAAAGTCGGTGATCGGCTCTCCGCAGTATGGACATGCCTTGAATTCGGGGTCGGTCGCCGATCGGCAATTGATGCAGAAGAAGGCCACTCAGCGAGCCTCCTCATGGACCGAAGCGTCCGACAGGTGCGGCGCGATCACAGCCCGTCTCGAGGACGCCTGGATCAGGTCGAGGATCCGCTGAGACGCGCTGACCAGCCGGAGTGGAACTCCGCGCATTGAGGCCACTCTGACGGCCTGCGCGAGGCTCTCGAGCCCACCGTCATCGATTCCGACGACATATCCGAGGTCGATCGTCAGCCGGGTCACGCCGGAGTCGAGCTGATCGAGCTCTCGTTCGAAGACCGGGGCGTTCTTGCCGCCGAGAAAGCCGATGATCTCGATCCTCCTCGAGCCACCCGATCCCTGGCTCACCCGGCAGCTCATTCCGAGATTCGAGCCCCCCTCGGGGATGCGATGGCTCGCGGACGAGCTCGCGTCGAAGTCGAGTAGTGTGCCGCAGATGTCGATCACATCTCCGGCGACCAGCCGTCGGTTTTCTCCCTCGCCCAGCTTCTTCCCGTTCACGGCGACGGGATTCACGCGGGAGAGCCGCTTCAGATAGAACGCCCCTGCCCGGCGGAAGACGGTGCAGTGATGGCGCGAGATGTCGGGTGCATCGAGCTCGATGTCGGCGTCGTGACTCCGTCCGATCATTGTGGTCATGCCGAGCGAGAACTCCCGTTCCGAGCCGTCCTCCAGGCGCAGTCGAAGCGATGCCATCGGATTCTCCGCCGTATTTTCCGCCATCGTCGGACGGGCATCCCGTCCTCGGGGAATCTCGGACTGAACGGTCGTATCGTGAGTGGCCTCGATGTTTTCTTCGGTCGTCTCCCCGCTCTGCGGTTGCGGCAGCACCGTCAGCTTGAACGAGGCGATCTCGAGCTCGACCGGCCCTTCGATTCGAGCGGATGTGATCGCCCGACCGTTCATCATCGTTCCTTTCGCACTCTGGTTGATTGCGGTCACCGATCCGTCATCGTTGACCTTGAGCACGACATGGCTCGCCGAAACTGCCGCGTCATCGAGAACGACGTCGTTGGTTTCGCTTCGTCCGATCGAGACGAAGGGGCCGTCGACAATCCGGTCCCCGAGTATGCTCGACCCCCGTTCGATGATGATTCTGAACACGCCGGTTCATTATCCCGCCTCAGGCCGGACACCGCAAAGAGAATCTTGCCATAAACAGTGGAGTTGGATAAATTGTGCTCCGCATGCGCGGCTGGCTGATCGTTTCGCTCGTCCTCATGGCTGCTGGCTCGGCGGCCGACGTGGTTCAGGATGCAGGAGGGAATTCCTGTCTGGCCTACGAGTATCCGATCCAGGTGTGGAGCTCCGAGACACGGCGCTACAACGAGGTCTTCGGCCTCAACCGGTTCGCCCGCCAGGAACAGTGCGAACAGGCCCGGCTCGCCGAACAGGCCGCGAGCGATGCGATCATCGGTTACGTCCTCCGAGCCGCCCCGAAAGCCCGCCTGCAGAAGTGGAACTTTCTCGAGTGCCGATGCGATCGTACACGTGACGCCTCCAGTCCCGTCTTTCTCGATGAGAGACGCCGCGAGGCCTTCGTGAAGATTTACGAAGCGGGCCGTTACGACATCTGGGAGGAAGCGCTCGACAAGAGGTTGAGCGAGCAGAACGAGATCGCCCGCCAGTTCCACGCGACTCGCCGCGACTCGCTTCCCTCCGGGGCGTGGCCGCTCGTGGTCGCCGTTCCCGAAGAGTCGGAGGAACGCCTGCTCAACCCGACGGCCACTCGTCTCAAGCCGACGTCCGTTCAGGTCACCGCGGCCACAGGGCCGGTTCTGGATCACCTGCAACTGGTGGAAGTCGACTTCGGAGATCTCGACCAGCCCTACACGATCGAAACGATCGACGGAACCGAACGAACATCCATCGCTTTCATCGAGCGACAGATCGAACGGGTTCAGTCGCTGCTTCCTCGGACTTTCGAGATCACCGACGAAGCCGTCCGGGACGAGCTGATCGAGGTGTTTCAGCAGCGGCTCCAGCTGCTCTCGAACCTCGATCGGATCATCGGATCCGCACCGTCTTCCAGCGCGCTCGTTCTCGAGGCGACCTCGGCAGCCTCCCCCGCGGACGACGAGGCTCTCATACGATCATTTTTCGGACCGGAAGTCAGCGAGCACTGGACTCCTCCGAATCTCGAAGATGCACTCGTCGAATTGCCGACGCGCGTTGCAGATGATCCGCTGGCGGTGCTCAGAAGCACCGATACGGTCGATCCGAGCATACGAGGTCTCGCCCTGTACGCCTATCTGATGCGAACTCCGTCGCTGACGGAGAACGAGGAGATCTGGATGGCATCGCTCCTCGACGCAACCGTGAGGGAAAACTGATGATTCGTCAGACCGCCTTCGCCCTTTCTTTTCTTCTCTTCTCCTTCGCCGCGGCCTCTCAGGAGGTGGAACCGGATCGCGCAGAGATCGCCGTCGAGCTCGAAGGGACGAATTTGCCAGCGGGAATCACGCCCGCGGTTCGTGAGGAGTTCGTGCGGGCCGCGCGCTTTGCGAGCCGCTACTACGATCTCGGCGACCTGAACTCCGCTTTTCAGCAGCTGCAACAGGCCAATGCCGCGTTTCCCGACCACCCTGCGATTCTCCACAATCTCGCCGTCGTTCTGACGCGCCTCGGTCGCTACGCGGAAGCGCAGGAGCAGGTCGACGCCTATCTCCGCCTCTATCCCAATGGCCCCGAAGCCGATCGGATCCGATCGCTCCAGATCGACCTCGATTTTCAGCGGGACCTTCAACAGCGAGCACAGCAAACGCAGAATTATGTCGAGCTTTTCAACCGGGCATCGTTCGCATTCGAACAGGGAAACTTCCAGGAAGCTCTCGAGCAATTTCGACAGGCCGAACAGCGAAACCCCACCGATGCAGCTGCCGTTTACAATCAGGCCATCGCGCTCGAGGCGCTCGGCGACTATGCCGGTGCGACCGAGAGGTTGCGGCGCTATCTCGCCCTGGAAAACGACCCGAACGTCAAGGCCGAGGCCGATCGGCGCATCTTCGATCTCGAACGGGAAATCACTGACCGTCGGACCGCGCTCGTCTGCGCTTTCTGCGGCTGGAAGCTCGGGGCCGGCCAGTACTGGTGCCCCCATTGCTGGCGCGGGCCCTACCTCGCGGATTCGCCGAGAATGAACACGCGGCCCTGCGGATCCGGCGCGAGCGCCACACGCTCGAGCTTTTATGCCGATGGCCGCGTTGCTCTCAACGAGGAGCTCTCCTGCCTGTTCGACGGCGCCAACTATCACGAAGCCCTCCGCTATTCACGCACGAAGCAGCTCGCGATCCAGAATGAACGGAAAAAAGAGGGGTGGACGTACGACGGCGACGTCATCGCATCGTATGAGAAACGCGGCGACACGATCGATCTCGTTCAGGGCGACTATCTCCGTGCGCTCCGCTCGCCGTCGACAGGCGCCGTGCTCCACTTCGATGCCGAGCGCGTCGATCAGGTGTGGCTTCTCAAAGAAGAAGACCTCCTGATCGAAGACGACATCTACCGAAAGCGCTACACCTACGATGACCGGGGAAGAATCGCGACCGAGAGCGTCTCATACCGCGCCACCGGAGAGTGCGGCCACATCATCCACGCGCAGGCGACCTATCAATACGAAGGGGATCTTCTGGTTTCCATCTCCTTTTCCGGCGGCAATGACGGGTTCAACTTCGAAGGGCTACCGAAAACCACCTGGACCGCAAGCCTCATCTTCAGGCGCGACGACAAGGGAAGAATAACGAGCGAAGTGTTCGACGTGGACAAATACGAAAAGGTCGTCACACAGAAGCCGGAGCGACAGATCGACATGGTGTTCGATCGGAGCTATCCCGGATGGCGACGGAACCGACCGATCGATCTCCGCTCACGCGGCGACTACTGCGGAATCATCGGCTCGAAACTCATCGGCAACCTGATCGATCTTCGGCCGTTCTACTCGGTGTCTCCTTCGATTGCCACCCAGCTCGGCTTCGGTGTGACCCGGATCGAAACGAGCTACACCTACCCCTCCAGCTTCGAGCTCCCGTAAAGAGGATCTTCGGCCGCGGCCCCGCCTTCGCTCCGCGCGCCCTCACCCTGCGCTCCAGGCTCAATCCCCGCCGCTCGTACCTCGCCGGCGCACGGCGCGCCGCCGCTTCGGCTCGGCTGCCGGTGCCTCCCAACCCAGCTCGATCACTTCGAAATCGGACGCGGTGAGCGACCGGAACGCCGGGTTGAGCAGATCGTTGTTCCATCGCGTGTCGTAGGTTCCGGTCACGAAGAGATCCGATCCATTGTCCGCAACGATGAGCCCGTAGGTCTTCATCGCCTGAAAGATCTTCCGCAGCGGCTCCGGATAGCCGGTGATATCGACGCCGGCCTTCAACCGAAGCCGGGCGCCCATCGGCAGCGCGCCTGAAGTCGAGCCGGCGGTGTGGGATGCCGGAAAGACGTGGCCGTTGGTCTGGCGGACGGTGACGCGAAAGGCGTGACGGAGCTCGTCCGGCCCGTAGACTTCGTCGTAGCGCACGAGACCGGGGAGGATCGCGAGTCCTGCAGCGTCGGCACTCGTCCACCCCTCGGGGCGCCGCGCGTTGCTGTCGAGCGGAAAGATCGCGCCCGAACCGGCGCTCCACCGCTGTGTCCCCCCATCCCAGTCGACGTCGAAGAGCTCGAAGAGAATCCGGTTGTCGCGATCGACGATCAGCATGTGCCGGTCGCCCCCGGCGGCGGGGTCGTTGCCGGGCCGGCCTCCCTCGATCCAACGCGTTCCCGTTCGGGCCTCCTCCGGAATGGGATAGCCGGAAGGCCGGCCCGGCGCCGCGAAGTCGCTTTCGCCGGCGTAGAAGAAGGTCACCTGTTCGAGCGGCTCGTCCCCGCCGACGACGATGTACGGGATCCCGTAGATCAGCGGATCGCTCTCGCCGGAGTCGCCGCCGAAGTCGGGGTGCATGCCGCGGTCGGGGCCGATGAACGCGATGAAGCTCGCGCTCGCCGGGTCCACCGGCGCATCCGAGATGTCGACGTTCCACCAGTTGTCGGACGGAAAGAGCGGCAGCGGTCCGGGCAGCTCTCCGTTACGGACCGGCTGCGCCGAGGCGGTTCCCGCGAGAATCGCGATGATCAATGTGAATAGACGCACCGGAAGAGAATACAGCGCTTCGTGCGAAACTCCTGCTCGCCGCACTCCAGGGTCGAGGCGGCCGCGGTTCCGGCCCCTTTGCGCCTCATTCCTGCCCATCTGATCGAAAACCTCTCGATCGACCGAAGCGACTTCGAGCGGATGGCGGTCTTCAGCCGATATAGTGGGTGGAGCGCCGCGGATCGCACATTCTGTAGCAAACCTGTAATCTCCTGTCCGATTTGAACAAGGCGGTCGCCGCCCTGAGGCAGGCGAATTGCAGCGAGCGGCCTGTTACACTGGAGAACGAGACGATGAGTAAGAAGGCGACCAAAACAACAGGAAAAGCCTCGAGCTCGCGCTCCGCGATGGCGGGTCGCTTCGTGGTTCAGAAAAAATCCTCCGGCGTCTTCATCAACGGGAACAAAGTCCTTGTTCCCGCTGGAAAGAGCTCAGTAAGCCGGAAGAAGATTGGTCAGGCCGTCGAGAAAGTCGTTTCCCGAAGGAAGTCGGCCTGAGGGCCGGAGTGGCTGGCTCGAAAACCGCCCACTACTCCCGTAACGTTTTCATCAACTGCCCTTTCGACGACGAGTACGTCCCGATCTTCGAGTCGATCGTCTTCACGGTGATGGCCTGTGGATTTCGTCCTCTCTCGGCCAGGCAGCGCCTTGACTCCGCCGAGGTGAGGATCGACAAGATCGTTTCCCTGATCGGCAATGCTCGTTACTCGATCCATGATCTCTCACGGACGGAGATCGATGCGACCACCAGCCTGCCGCGATTCAACATGCCGCTGGAGCTCGGGGTCGACATCGGATGTCGCCGGTTCAGCAAAAGGCATGGAGACAAGACAGCTCTCATCCTTATTGGTCGGCCCTTCCAGCACCAGAAGTTCATCTCTGACATCGCTGGTCAGGATCCTGTCGCACACCGAGATGATCCGCTGATGGCTATCCGTAAGGTACGGGACTGGCTCAGAGCAGAGTCGGCTCAAGGGAGCATGCCGGGCCCGAAGATGATCGAACGAAAATACGAGAAGTTTCGGCTCGATCTGCCTGCCATCTGTGATGAGCTCGGGCTCGAGGTGGCGGACATGACGTTCGTCGATCTCACGTTCACAATCGAGCGATGGTTCGAAGAGATCGGCACCTGATCGACGCCCGTCAAACTCCTCGACAATCTCCGATCAACATAGACATCCACTCCATCCCCGCGGCTTGCATCCCCCGGGGGAAATTGTTCGTCCATGTGGGGATACCGAAGACCTTCGGTCCGAGCCCGGCTATCGCGTGCGCCCACTCATACGATCGACTTGCCGTATCCGTCAAAGTGCTCGGTCCTTCGCGCGCTCGTGGAAGCACGCTTGACTAAGACTGTGACGAACCGCGGATCACCTGAACGGCTGCCGGATCCTCAGGGCTTCATAATTCAGGGAAACCTACGTTCTCTCCCGCCCCTCATTCCGCTGCAGAGACGTCGCTGAAGGAATTCAGCACGGCCTCGAAGTCGGCTACGTGCTCATCGAATCGCGACGGCAGGCTCCAGAGAAGCACCTGGTGAAAATGATCCCCGGAGTCGATCGAGACGTGCCAGTACTTTACTCGGATCCGGTCGATCGTTCCGTTCAGCACGTACCGAAGCGCCGGCTCGCCGTTCACGGTCATCCTCTCGGGTCCCTCCTCGGAACCGTTCTCGAGCGACTCCATCATCAGCTCGCGCGTCATGTCGCTGTACTCGGCGAGCGTCAGGTCCTCGGCGAAATCGCCCTTCGGCTCGCTCAGAACCATGCCGTACGCCTCGGTGCGCGGATTTCCCATTTCGAGATCAGCTTCCTCGTTGAGTCCGGGAATCAGCCTCCAGTCCGCGGGCTTCGTCACCGAGAATCGGCCATCGAGAAACTCGACGGTCTCAGAGGTTGCTTCCGTCGTACAGGAACCGAGGGCGAGCAGGAGAACCGGGACAGCGAGGCGAAGTGTCGAGTAATCCATGATGATCAAAATAGCGCTCCCCGAGAATGGCTACAAGCGAGAATTTTGATGTACGGAAGCTCGCCCCCGGGAACCCTCCCCCGACGAGAAAGCACGCGGCATCGGTGGGGACCTGGTCCGGTGTGACCATGAAATGTCGTTTTTTCCATATTAAATGGGTGGTTTTGCCGATAGATTGTCAAGCGCGCCTCGTGTTCTCTATGATCGAGCGGAGCTTGGCCGCCGCGGAAGGGCCCGCCCAGTTCGACGGCGCGCGCCAGCGCCAGTTGCCCTCGACCGTTCCCGGGGTGTTCAGCCGCGCCGAGGAACCGAGGCTCAGGACGTCCTGTATCGGGAAGATTGCGAGCCCCGCGCGGGAGCGGCACACCGCTTCGATCGCGCGCCACGACACCTCGACAGGATCGCGCGTACCGAGATACGACGTCGCGTGCTCCCGCTGGTCGGACGGCGCCGATTCGAACCAGCCGCGCGTCGTGTCGTTGTCGTGCGTCGCCGTGTACCCGATGACGTCCGCCGCATACATGTGCGGCAGATGTTCGTTGTCGGGTTCGCCGAAGCCGAACTGGATGACCTTCATTCCGGGGATTCCGAGCCTGCGGCGAAGCGCGTGGACGTCGGGCGTGATCAGGCCGAGATCCTCTGCGACGAGCGGCACGCGTCCGAGCTTCGCGAAGATAGCGTCGAAGAGCGCCATTCCGGGGCCATCCCGCCAGCGGCCGTTGACCGCGGTCGGTTCCGACGCCTGGATTTCCCAGTAGCCGGCGAACGCGCGAAAGTGATCGAGCCGGAGCACATCGACCATTCGGAGGTTCGCCGCGATCCGCTCGGCCCACCACCGGTATCCGCTCCGGTGATGCGCCGGCCAGTCGTAGAGGGGATTTCCCCAGCGCTGACCGTGCTTCGCGAAGTAGTCAGGGGGCACTCCCGAGACGACGACCGGGCGCCGCTCCGCGTTCAGCTGGAAGAGCTCGGGGTGCGCCCAGACGTCAGCGCTGTCGAGCGAGACATAGATCGGAGCGTCGCCGAGAATTCTGATCCCGCGGGCCGACGCCGCGTCTCTCACGCGCGACCACTGCCTGAAGAAGAGAAACTGTCCCCACCGATGCACCGCGCGTTCGTCAGCGAGCTCCGAGGAGAGCTTCTCGAGCGCATTCGTATCCCGCATCCGGATCGGGCGCTCCCACTCCTGCCAGGTCGCGTCGCCGAAGTGGTCCTTGAGTGCGCGGAAGAGAGTCCAGTCCTCGAGCCATGGGCGCTGCTCATCATCGCGCGACCACCGGGCCGCCTCCGCGACGAGCGTCGATTTGTCGCGGTTCGCTCGTCGCCACGATTCGGCGAGCATCGCCATGCGCTCCTCGCGCACCGCCGGGTAGTCGACTCTGCTGACCTCGACGGTCCGCCCGCGCCACTCGTCGCCAGCGAGCCCTTCTGCAACCAGCAGCGCCGGTGAGATCAGCAGTGGGTTTCCAGCGAACGCCGACCGCGCATCGTATGGCGATCCGCCGTCGCCCACCGGCCCGAGCGGCAGGATCTGCCAGTACCGAACGCCGGTCTCGCGGAGCCAGTCGAGCATCCGATCGACCCGCGGTCCCAGATCGCCGATCCCATACTCCGAAGGAAGAGAGGAGAGATGGAAAAGAAGACCGGCAGCCCGACGAGGCACGCTCACGCTTCGCTGAGATAACGACGGACGATTGCAGCGATGTTGGTCGGGTCGAATGGTTTCCGGATGATCGCGGTGACGACCGACTCGTCGAGTCGGGTATTTTCGTTTGCGACGGCGCTCAGAACGATCACCTTCGGCCGAGTGTCCGCATCAGTTTCGCGAAGGTGATCGATCACTGTCTGGCCGCTTCCACCCGGCATCCGAAGGTCGAGGAAGACGAGGTCGTACTCGTGCTCACTCAACCGGGCATTCGCGTCCATCCCGTTGACGGCGACCTCGACTTCCGCCTCCGGCTCAATGACCGTGCGAAGAAGATTCGTGATCATCTCGTCGTCATCGACGATCAGCACACGTCCTCTGGTTTGATCCGTCATTGTCCTGGCCTCCATACGGTTCAGCGGTCGAGAATTCTGAGCAGGGCCTTCAGTTCGTTTCGCGTTTCCCTGAGCAACTTGCTCGCCTCGTCGGACGGTGGTGCCGGCTCTGCTTCCTCGAGAAGTTTTCCACCCCGGACCTCGGCGGCGAGCTTCTTCTTGGCCCCGGGAATGGTGAAGCCCTCGCCGTAGAGGAGTTCCTTGATTCGAAGGATGATCGCGACCTCGTCCTGCGAGTAGAGCCGCTGGCCGCCGCCGGTTTTCTTCGGAGCGAGCTGCTCGAACTCCGATTCCCAGTGCCTCAGCACGTACGGCTGAACATCCGCAATCCTGCAGACCTCGCCGATCTTTACCCCTTTGGGTTCCCTGGCCACGCCGCGATTATAGATTCGACCAGCGGGTCGAGTCAGGCGATCCCGCTAGAGAAACGATGGTGTGTAGAGAACCGAGTTGAGGAACAGCGGCAGCGTTCCCTTCCAGAAGCCTCTGAAGTAGGGCTCGTCCGCGAACGTGATCATGCGGCCGCGGCCCACGCGTTCGGCGACCATCCAGGCGGCGCCGCGCACCTTCTCGCGCGATTCGTCGAACACGACACCCGCGACGACCGGATCCTCCTCGGCGATCGTCACGATATTCGCCGCGCCGTGCGGCTCGGGCTCGAGGGTGATGCTCCCCGTGACCATCACGAACGGAGCTTCCGTCATCCCCATCGTGTAGTGGCTCCGCATGTTGGCCTCGGTTCGGAACACCGCTCCCGGTATCTCGATCGGCACGTAGCGCTGCGGCTCCTCGGCCTCTTCGTCCTCGTCGGCATCCTCATCGGCGCCGCGCAGTCGAAGCTTCGACACCCCCGAAGGTTGGCGCAGAGCGGCGGCGGCCCCCCCGACGGCGACGAGCGTACCTCCTCCCCTCACCCAGGAGCCGAGCTTCTCCATCACCGGCTCGGTCAAGGCTGCCGCGTAGCCATAGCCATCGGGCAGAACGATCACGCGATACGCATCGAGATCGACCGCGGCGAGCGTATCGAGCCGGAGGACGGAATGAGGTATCCCGATTTCGGCATCGAGTCCCCACCAGAGACTTCCGAACGACGAGGGAAAGACTCCATTGCCGGAGACGAGCGCGATCTGCGGATTCCTCACCGGTACGACCCGGGTGGAGCCGAGGGGAAGACCACCAGTCCATCCGGAGTCGAACCCGATGAATGATGCTCCCGTTGCACGCCCCATCAGGTCGAGCAGCATCGCGACGTCGTCCGGGTTCTCGTGGCGCAGGATGACCAGTGAGCCACGAGCGAACTCGCGCTCGCCCAACCGCCCCCGCTCAGAGAGAACACCGAAGCGGATCTGACGGTCGAGCAGTCTTCCGGCGGCCTTGAAAACAGCCGGCTCCGCGCCGTCGAGGACCCATCCGTACCGCGCCGGCGGCGCGCCCCCCGCCGGCTGAGAAGGGCGGGCCGCGCTCGATACCGGAAGCGGTGCGGTCACTCTCCACGAATCGAGATTCAGTGCGAGGGGAAGCGACCAGCCGGTAATGTCGTAGAACTCGGTCGATTCGTCGAACTCGACCCTCTCCCGCTGTTTCTCGAGAAACTCAGGCGAAACTTCCGGCGAACGCTCGAACAATGTGTTGACGAGCCCCCCGGCAGGTTGCGCGACCGGGATGACGAGCGCCCCGGCGGGGAGCGACGTCGAGACGACACGCGCGGTCTCGACGGCCTGCGCGCGGACGGTCCTCGAATCCGCGAGAAACGAGTACTCGATCCCCTGGACGTCGAGAAGCCGGATGAGATCGCCGAAGAAACGAGAATCGGGATCGATGACGAACTGGGTCGGGTCGTCGAGCAACCTGGCGCGCGCGTTCCACGTATGCTCGAGAAGGCTCGCAGCGTTTGCCGAAGCCGTCCGGACCGTCGTGATCGCCGCAGTCGTGTGCTTCTGGATCCGGTCGCTCAACGTGACGAGCCGCTCGTCCTCGGTCTCGACGATTGTCCCGGCTGCTCCATGTCCCCCGACCTCGTAGGTCATACCGATGGAGCCTCGAAGGCTCGGCCATGAGTCGCCGTAGCCGGGATAAAACAGATCGAAAGCCTCGCCGACGAAGAACGGCCACCCATGCTCCGAGAAGGCCTCGGCATTCTCTCGTCCGAATCGGTCGAGCCACGCGGTGGTGTCGGGATGAATGTTGGTGTTGACGGGGCTCGTCGCCGGCGGGAAGAAATACGTGTCTTCGTAGTACATCTCGTGAAGGTCGACGACGACCTGAGGCTGCCAATCGCGATAGACGGCGATGCGACCGCGCGTTTCCGGCTGAGTTGCCCACGCCCAGTCTCGATTCATATCGAAGAGATAGTGGTTGTATCGCCCCCCGGGCCATTGCTCACGATGCTCGACCGCTTCCGGATTCGGATTCGGACGCACACCCTGCGTCTGGTGATACCAGCCGACATAGCGTTCGCGGCCATCGGGGTTCTGGACCGGATCGATCAGCAGGATCGTATTTCCGAGGATCTCTTCCCCCGCTTCGCTCACGGCCCACCAGGCGACGCGCATCGCCGCCTCGGACGATGACGACTCGTTGCCGTGAACACCGAACGCCAGCCAGACCACGACCGGCTCCTCTTCCGCGGTGCGGCGAAGCGCCGAGAAAGTCGTTTTGCGCGGGTTGAGGAGCTGACGGTGACGGAGGCGGATCTCGTCGATGCGCGCCTGGTTCGATTCGGTCGTGATGACCGCGAGGGTGAGCGGGCGCCCTTCCCACGTTTCGCCGTACTGCTCAATCGAGACCTTCCCCGACTCCGCGGCGAGATGATCGAAATAGTCGACGATCCGGTGGTGAGGCGTGAACCTCGTTCCGAGCTCGTAGCCGAGAAACTCCGAAGGGGCAGTCGGCTGTGCGAGAAGCGGAAGAGCGAAAAGGGAGAAAAGAAGAGCTCTGCTGCCGAGTGTACGCATCATCGCGGGCGATTCTATCGCGCCCCGCAGCGCTCAACGCGATCGGAGGCTGAAGTTCACCGTGACGGTGTAGTAGACATCGATCGGGCGGCCGCGGTATGTGGCGGGTCGGAATGTCCAGCGTTCCACGGCGCTTCGGGCAGCCTCTCCGAGACCCTGCGGCTGATCCTTGAGGATCTGTGCGCTCTCGACGCGGCCATCGCGCGTGACGATGGCGCGGATGACCACCGGACCCTCGACGCCGGCGCGGCGTGCTGCGCTCGGATAGCGGGGCGATGGCTTGCGGATCGGAATCGGCTCGGTTCCTCCCGGAGGAACGGTGGCGTAAACGCCGCCCGCCGGAGCAGCTTCGGGAGCCGGTGGGGCGGGAGCCGGCTCCGGCTCAGGCTCGCGCTCGTCCTCGCGTTCCCGCTCGCGCTGGATCTCTTCCCAACGGTCGGCAAAATCCTCGAATGGCCTCCGCTCGTCTTCGAGCGGCTCTTCCTCCTCGAGATCGATCGAGGATTCGTCGCCCGCGGCGACCGTCATTTCGGGCGAGCCGGCAACCGACAGCTCGACGCTCCCGACATCGACCCAGACGATCGACCCGCCGATCGAGACCGCGTAGAAATCCTGCTCCCGCGTTCGGACCTCGACCCGCTGACGCGCCGGAAGATCTCCGACGACCGGATAGAAATATCCCGGACCTGCGTAGAGAGGAGCTTTCTCAGTCATGTGACCAGCGATGGTCGGCAACTGCAGAATCTGCTCGTTTTTCGCGAGACGCGCCTCCCGCTCGGCATTCCGCTCGAGCGCGGTCCGCTCCACGAACCCTTCGACCGCGCGGGCAGTTCGAATACGGGCCCAGGTCCCCTCGGATCCCATCAGCGTCACCTGGTCTCCGGAGTGGATCGTCGCCGCGACGGCGGCCTCCGCATCCGGACGCGATCGCACCTTCAGCTCGAGAGGAATCACGTAGAGAGCGTCGGCTCCAACGTCATCAGCGGCTCGATCCTCACCGCGAGGCCAGTAGAGAAGAAGGAGCGCGAGAAGGACGAAAAAAACCGCGGCCAGCCCGAAAACGAGCAGCAATCCTCGCCGGCTCGAGTCGGTCCGTTCCTTCATTCAGCGTCCTTTTTCATCAGAAGGTACATCAGCGCTTTCTGCACGTGCAATCGGTTTTCCGCCTCGTCGAAGATCACCGACTGCGGTCCGTCCGCGACGGCTGCGGAAACCTCTTCTCCACGATGCGCCGGAAGACAATGCATGAAGATCGCCTGCTCATTCGCCATCGACATCACGCGCTCGTCTACGATCCATCCCTCGAACGCAGCCTTCCGCCGCGCATCCTCGTCCTCCTGCCCCATCGAGACCCAGACGTCGGTCTCGACGACATCGGCACCTCCGGCTGCCTCTTCAAGTGAATTGGTCAGCGTGATCGTGGTTCCTGCGGCTTTCGCATCCTCCATCGCTGATTTGACGACCGAAGGGTCCGGTTCGAAACCCTTCGGTGTCGCAACGGCGATGTTCATCCCCACTTTCGGCGCACCGTACATGAGCGAATGCGCCATGTTGTTCCCGTCACCGATCCATGCGAGCTTTTTTCCGCGAAGGTCGCCCAGCTTTTCCCGGGCCGTGAAGTAATCCGTCAGTCCCTGGCAGGGGTGGAGGAGATCCGTCAGCCCGTTGATGACCGGCACCGTCGCGTGTTTCGCGAGCTCGGTGACGGTTGCATGGGCGTAGGTTCTCGCCATGATTCCGTCGACGTAACGGGAAAGGACCTTAGCCGTGTCCTCGATCGTCTCACCGCGACCGAGTTGAATGTCACGAGAAGAGAGAAAGAGCGCGTGTCCGCCGAGCTGAAACATCCCGACCTCGAACGAGACACGCGTGCGGGTCGAGGACTTCTCGAAGATCATCCCGAGCGTCTTGCCGCGGAGAGATCCGCTGAACTCACGCGGGCTCTTTTTGATGTCCGTTGCGACCTGGAAGATGTGGTCGACCTCTTCAGCGGTGTAATCGTGGATCGAAACGAGGTCCTTGTTGGTCAAGTGATGGATTCCTTTCCTGAAACGTGTCGCGCACGATAACCGAGTCGCTCGCCGATCGCTATTCCGCCCGGCACCGAATCGGCACGCCGTCTCTGCTGCATGAGCGAGCTCGCAACGAAGATCCGGACGTTCCCCGTGCCGCCCCCGCACTGGGTCGGCGACGGTTTCCCGGTCCGCAGTCTGATCACGCCGCAGGACCCGGCCCGGATCAGCCCCTTCCTTCTCCTCGACTACGGGGGGCCTGTGGACTTTCCTCCGACCACCGAAAAGCGGGGCGTCGGGCCCCATCCACACAAGGGGTTCGAGACGGTGACGATCGTTTTTGACGGCGGCGTTGCGCACCGCGACTCGAGCGGAGCGAGCGGAGAGATCGGTCCGGGCGATGTGCAATGGATGACGGCAGGAGCCGGCCTGATCCACGAAGAGCTGCATTCGGAGTCATTCCGCAGCAGCGGCGGACCGTTCGAGATGGTCCAGCTCTGGGTGAACCTTCCGTCCGCGTCGAAGTCTCTGCCGCCGCGGTACCAGACGATTCTGTCGTCCATGATCCCTTCGATCGAGCGCGACGGAACGACCGTCCGGGTCATCTCGGGAGAGCTCGAGGGCCATCGCGGTCCGGCCGAAACGCAGACGCCGGTCAACGTGCTCGACGTCCGGCATCACGAGGCGGCGTCGCGCGACATCGAGCTTCCGGAAGGACACACGAAGCTCGTCGTCGCGCTGCAGGGATCGCTCGACGTTGAAGGCGTCCGCGTAGACGCGCCGATCACGGTCGAGCTCGGCCGTGCCACCACCAGCATCACGATCCGCTCCGAGGCCGCAGCGCACTACCTCGTGCTCACCGGAGAGCCGATCCGTGAGCCCGTTTTCGCATGGGGACCGTTCGTGATGAGCTCCCGCGCCGAGATCGCGGAAGCGGTCGAGATGTACGAGGCCGGACGGCTCGGATCGCTCAGCTGAGCGAAGACAACTGAAAGGATTCTGCCGATGATCGCCACCGTCAACCCGGCAACGGGGAAGCAGGAAAAGATGTTCGACGAGCTCACCGACCAGGAGCTCGAAGCCAGACTCGATCTTGCAGCGCGGACGTTCGAACGCTACCGGAGGACGTCATTCGCCGAGCGAAGCGGGTGGATGGCGCGCGCAGGAGACATTCTCGAGGAGCGCACAGACGAGCTCGCCCGGATGATGACCCTCGAGATGGGAAAGCCGATCGGACAGGCTCGTTCCGAGATCGAAAAGTGCGCCTGGGTCTGCCGGCACTACGCCGAGCACGCCGAGGATTTTCTCGCGGACAAGGTCGTCAAAACAGACGCGAAGAAGAGCTTCGTCGCCTATCAGCCCCTCGGCGTCGTCCTCGCGATCATGCCGTGGAACTTTCCGTTCTGGCAGGTCTTCCGGTTCATCGCGCCGTCGATCATGGCCGGCAACGTCGGCCTGCTGAAGCACGCCTCGAACGTGCCGCAGTGCGCGCTCGCGATCGAGAAAGTGATGCACGATGCGGGCTTCGAAAAAGGGGTGTTCCAGACCCTGTTGATCGGCTCGAAAAAGGTGAAGAAGATCATTGAGGACGACAGGATCGCGGCCGCGACGCTCACCGGCAGCGAGCCGGCCGGGCGCGACGTCGCGGCGACGGCCGGATCGAAGATCAAGCCGGTCGTGCTCGAGCTCGGCGGCAGCGATCCGTTCGTCGTCATGCCGAGCGCCGATCTCGACGAGGCCGTCAAAACGGCGGTCAAGGCACGGACAATAAACAGCGGCCAGTCGTGCATCGCAGCCAAGCGATTCATCGTGCACGAGGCGATCGCGGACGAGTTCACGAAGAAGTTCGTCGAGCGGATGAAGGGGCTGAAGGTCGGGGATCCGGCCGACGAGAGCGTCGATGTCGGCCCGCTCGCCGGCGAGGATCTGATGGACGATCTTCACGAGCAGGTACAGAAGACGGTCGACGCGGGTGCGAAGATTCTCACCGGGGGAAAGAAGCTCGACCGGGACGGCTGGTTCTACGAGCCGACGGTGCTGAGCGAGATCCCCGACGGCTCGCCCGCCGACGAGGAGGAGCTCTTCGGACCGGTGGCGTCGGTGTTCGTCGTGAAAGATCTCGAGGAAGCGATCGCCAAAGCCAACGACACGACCTTCGGTCTCGGAGCGTCCGCCTGGACCACCGACGAAAGTGAGACTGAGCGCTTCGTACGCGAGCTCGCCGCGGGACTCGTCTTCATCAACTCGATGGTCGCATCGAACCCGAACCTTCCATTCGGCGGGGTCAAGCGGTCCGGTCTCGGCCGTGAGCTCGGGGAACACGGCATCCACGAGTTCGTGAACATCAAAGCGGTCTGGCAGGACTAGGTTCTCCGGCCCGGAGACCTAAAGAAAAACGGCCACCCCTGAGGAGTGGCCGTGGCTCGTGATCTGGCTCCGGCAGCAGGATTTGAACCTGCGACAAACGGATTAACAGTCCGCTGCTCTACCGCTGAGCTATGCCGGAAAATGGCCGGATTACCCGGTTTTCGGGGTTTCTTAACTCACCTCATGCCGGTTTTATTCACCCTCCCCCGCTCACCGCTGCGATATCCTCTGGACCCGCATGCCGACCGACATCATCATCAACGCCGGACGCCACGAGTCGCGAATTGCCGTCCTCGACGAGGGGCGCGTGGTCGAGCTCTGGATCGAGCGGAAGCGCCACAACACCATCGTCGGAAACATCTACAAGGGTCGGGTCACGAAGGTTCTCCCGGGGATGCAGTCGGCGTTCGTCAACGTCGGACTCGACCGGGATGCGTTCCTCTACGTCTCCGACGTGCAGGAAGAAGTCGAGATCGACGACGAGGAGAGCGACGAGCTCGCGCTCGAGGAAGTCCATCAGCTGAAAGCCGAGACCTCCATCGCCGACCTCCTCCGGGAAGGCCAGGAGGTCATGGTCCAGGTCATCAAGGACTCGATCGCCGCCAAGGGCGCGCGCGTAACGACGCACATCACCCTCCCCGGCCGCTTCCTGGTCTACATGCCGACGATCCGACACGTCGGCGTCTCTCGGAGAATCGAGGAGGACGCCGAGCGGGACAGGCTCAAGGCGATCCTCGAGATTCTCGATTCAGGCGACGGCGGACTGATCGCCCGCACGGCGGGAGAAGGGCGTGAGGCCGAGGACTTTCAGGCTGACTTCGATTACCTCTCGGCGCTGTGGGACCGAATCCGTCACCGGGCGGAAAAGCAGAGCGCTCCGTCGGTGGTCCATCGCGATCTCGACCTCGTGCTGAGGACGATCCGGGACGTTCTGTCGGTCGACGTGAAGTCCGTCTGGATCGATTCGGTCGACGAATACGAGCGGGTCGTCGAGTTCCTCGATCAGATCCAGCCCAGGCTTACCGGTCGCGTCCGTCTTTACTCGCGGGAGAATCCGATCTTCGACGAGTTCGGCATCGAACCGGAGATCGAGAAGGCACTCCGTCCGAAAGTCTGGCTCAAATCCGGCGGCTACATCGTGATCAATCAGACCGAAGCGCTCGTGTCGATCGACGTCAACACGGGAAAGTTCGTCGGAAAGAGCAACCTCGAAGAGACGGTCTTCAAGGCGAACATCGAGGCCGCGAAAGAAATCGTCCGGCAGATCCGGCTGCGGGATCTCGGTGGAATCATCGTGGTCGACTTCATCGACATGGAGGATCCCGACAACCGCGACGCTCTGTTCAGGGAGTTCGAGAGCGAGATCCGGAAGGACCGGTCGAAGACGAGAATCCTGCAGATCTCGGAGTTCGGGCTGATCGAGATGACCCGCAAGCGCGTCCGGCAAAGCCTCGAGCGCTCGCTGACTCAACCGTGCCCGTATTGCGCCGGCACCGGCAGGATCTCGTCGAACCTGACGATCATGCTCGAGATCTGGCGGCAGCTGGTCAAGCTGCGCGACATCAGAGAAACCCAGGAGCTGGTCATCCGGGTAAACTCCGATATTTACGAAGCGGTCAAGTCGGACGAGGACCATATTTTCGACGAGATCGAGGGGTTGCTCGGGACACATATCGCCTTCACACCGGACCCCGCGTTGCACCGCGAACAGTTCGAGATCGTACGCTCATGATGTCGTCTCCGTGGCATGTGCTGTGCAGCCTCGGCCCTTGCCTCAGGTGACTCATGGCTCTCGAAGACGCCTTTCAAAATCTCAGTGAATTCTTCTCCAGCCTCGACGAGGAAGGGGAGCAGGAGCTCGAGCTTTCCCACAATCTCGTCATCGTCTGTCCGGACTGCGGAAAGAATGTGGCCTTCAGAAAGCGCTGCCCGAAATGCGGCGGCGACAGCTGGATTCCAGCAGGCCATGCCGGCGGCATCTTCGAGCGGATGAAGGTTTCCCGGATGCGCGAGCGAATCACCGAGGACGAAGAGATCGAAGAGCTCTCGGCGGACGCGGCCAGCCCGGATGAAGACGAGGACGAGGACGACACCGACGCGCCCACCTCCCGGGAATCCGGATCGATCTAGTTGACCGGTTCGGCCGGCGACTCTTCGCCAGCAGCTTCAGCCGTTTCTCCGGCATCCAACTGATCTTCCTCGCGCTCGACGAGCTTCACGGCGCCCACGATGCGGTCGCCCTCGTCGACGTCGAGAACTTTGACTCCCTGCGTAGCACGGCCGACCGATCGGATGCTCGACGAGTCGAAACGGATCAGTTTTCCCCACTCCGAGATCAGCAACACTTCGTCGCCTTCGCGGACGCAGGTGATCCCGGCGACCCGACCGTTCTTTTCAGTCGTCCGGACGTTGATCACACCCGATCCTCCTCGCGACTGGAGGCGATATGCCGAGATCGCGGTTCGCTTTCCGAACCCTCGATCGGTCACGCTGAGGATCTGCCCTTCCGATCCCGGCGCGAGTACATCGGCCTCCACGACATAGTCATCGTTGCGAAGCCGGATGCCGCGGACACCCGCCGCGGTCCTCCCCATCGGCCGGACATCGGTTTCGGGGAAGCGGATCGCCTTTCCATGGCGTGAGCCGATGAAAATTTCGGACTGACCGTCGGTGAGGAGAGCCGCGTGAAGATCGTCATCCTCGTTGAGCGTGATGGCATAGATACCGGCCGTCCTCGGATTCGAGAAGGCGTCGAGGGGGGTCTTCTTGATCCGCCCCTTTCGCGTAACTAGAACGACGTACTCCGCCTCGCCGAAGTCCCGAACGGTGAGGAGCGCGCGAACGTTCTCCTCCTTGCTCAGCTGCAGAAGATTGACGATCGCCTTTCCTCTGGCCGCGGGTCCGACCGATGGAAGCTGGTGGACCTTGATCCAGTAGACGCGTCCCTTGTCGGTGAAAACGAGCATGTAGGAGTGCGTCGATGCAACGAAAAGGTGCTCGACGATGTCTTCCTCTTTCGTCGTCATACCGGTGCGGCCCTTACCTCCCCGCCGCTGTGCCCTGTAGAGACTGAGAGGCGAGCGCTTGACGTATCCGCCGCGGGACACCGTGATCACCATGTCCTCCTCGGCGATCATGTCCTCGATTGTGATCTCGCGTGTCTGCTCGATGATCTTCGTCCGGCGCGGGTCGGCGAACTTCTCCTTCACCTCGCGAAGCTCGTCCGCGATGATCTCGAGAACGAGCGCTTCGGACCCGAGTACGCTTCGCAGCCGCTCGATCGTCGCGCGAACCTCCTGGTACTCGGAGATGATCTTCTCCCGCTCCAGCCCGGTCAGCCGCTGCAGCCGCATGTCGAGAATCGCCTGCGCCTGCAGGACCGAAAGGTCGAAGCTGTCGACCAGACCCTGGCGTGCTTCCTCCGGCGTCCCGCTCGCGCGGATCAGCTTGATGATCGCGTCGAGATGATCGAGCGCTTTGGTGAGACCTTCGAGGATGTGCGCCCGCTCTTCCGCCTTCTTCAGGTCGTATCGGGTCCGGCGGACGACGATCTCACGCCGGTGATCGAGGAAGTAGCGGAGCATCGATTGAACGTCGAGGACCCGCGGCTGATTGTCGACGATTGCAGTCATGTTGATGCCGAAGCTCGACTGCATCGCGGTGTTCTTGTAGAGGTAGTTGAGGATGACCTCGGGAACTTCACCCCTCTTCACTTCGATGACGATCCGGATGCCGTCGCGATCCGACTCGTCGCGGATGTCGGCGATCCCTTCGAGCCGCTTCTCCTTGACGAGCTCGGCGATCTTCTCGATCAGGCGCGCTTTGTTCGTCTGGTAGGGGATCTCGTTCACGACGATCTTCCACCGCTCCCCTTCCTTCTCCGGCTCTTCGATCGTGGCGCGGGCTCGCATCTGAACGGATCCTCGTCCGGTCATGTAGGCCTGGCGGATACCGTCCATTCCATGGATGAAGCCGGCTGTCGGAAAGTCCGGTCCCGGAAGCACCTCGAGAATCTCGTCGAGGCCAGCCCGGGGATTCTCGATCAGCAGCAGGCATGCATCGACGACCTCGCCTAGGTTGTGCGGCGGGATGTTGGTGGCCATGCCGACCGCGATTCCCGCAGAGCCGTTGACCAGAAGATTGGGGAACTTGGCGGGGAGCACGAGCGGCTCTTCGAGAGAGCCGTCGTAGTTGGGGACCCAGTCGATCGTTTCCTTGTCGATGTCGTCGCGCAGAAGCTCCTCGGCGAGCCTGGTGAGACGCACCTCGGTGTATCGCATCGCGGCCGGGTTGTCGCCGTCGATCGAGCCGAAGTTGCCCTGCCCGTCGACCAGCGTGTGCCGCATCGCGAACTCCTGCGCCATCCGCACGACGGTGTCGTAAATCGCGGAGTCGCCGTGCGGGTGATACTTACCCATGACGTCACCGACGATTCGCGCCGACTTCTTGTATGCCTTGCCGGCAGTGTTGCCCTGCTCGTACATCCCGTAAAGGATGCGGCGGTGCACCGGCTTGAGGCCGTCGCGGACATCGGGAAGCGCGCGGCCGATGATGACCGACATCGCGTAGTCGAGATACGACACGCGCATCTCTTCTTCGATGTTGATCCTGGTAGTTTTCTCGATCGGAGGTTCGTTTTCAGCCATAGTGATCAGATGTCGAGGTTCTTGACGTTGAGGGCGTTCTCCTCGATGAACGCACGGCGGGGCTCGACCTGGTCGCCCATCAGGACGGTGAAGAGCTCCTCTGCTTCGACGCTGTCGTCGATTCGCACCTGAAGCAGGTTTCGAGTTTCGGGATCCATCGTCGTTTCCCAAAGCTGCGCGGGGTTCATCTCACCGAGACCTTTGTAACGGGAGATGTTGAGCCCCTTCTTGGCGCGGGCATAAATCTCTTCGACGAGCTCGTCGGCCGAGCCGAGCTGCACCGCGTCGGCTGCGGACTTGTCGACCAGCGAGAGGTCGTACGGAGGGAGACCGAATGTCGCGATTGCCGACCAGTAGCGGAAGGCCTGGCGGTACTCGAACTGCCGGACGAGATCGATGTCGATGACGACGTTGCGACGCACGCCCGAACTGTTCTCGATCAGGCTGATCCGGCTCGTTCCGTGTTCTTCGTCGGTACCGACCTCGACGTCGGCGAACCCATGGTTCCGGAGCGACCCCGCGACAGCGTCGACGATCTCCGGATTCGAGAGCGCCGCCTCGTCGGCGAGCCCCTCTTCGAGAAGGATGTCGAGAGCCGCTCGAGGGAGTCCTCGTCGCTCGAGCCGGCGAACGTTCTGAAGCCAGCTCTCCATCGACTCGACTAGTCTCGAAAGGTCACGGCCGGCGACCCGGTTGCCCGCCTGCGGCGTCACCTCGATGTTCTCGGAGATGCGCCGCAGGAGAAATCGCGACAGCTCCGGTTCGTCCTTGATGTAGGTGTCCTTCTTCCCCTGTGTCACCTTGAAGAGCGGCGGCTGCGCGATGTAGAGATGACCGCGGTCGATCACCTCGCGCATGTACCGGAAGAAGAACGTCAGAATGAGCGTCCGGATGTGCGAGCCGTCGACGTCGGCGTCGGTCATGATGATGACCTTGTGATAGCGGAGCTTCGCCACATTGAAGTCATCGGCGCCGATTCCCGTCCCCAGGGCTGTGATCATCAGGCGGATCTCCTCGGAGGAGAGCATTTTGTCGAGACGCGCCTTCTCGACGTTGAGGATCTTCCCCTTGAGCGGCAGAATGGCCTGGAACCGACGGTCCCGTCCCTGCTTTGCCGATCCGCCCGCGGAATCCCCTTCGACGAGAAAGATCTCGGCCTTTGCCGGGTCGCGCTCCTGGCAGTCAGCCAGCTTGCCCGGAAGAGAGCCGCTGTCGAGCGCTCCTTTCCGGCGGGTCAGCTCACGCGCTTTTCGCGCGGCTTCCCGTGCGCGGGAGGCCTCGATGACCTTGTCGACGATCCGGCGCGCCTCCCTCGGATTTTCGCCGAGGTAATCCGCCAGCCGCTCGTTGACGACCTGCTCGACCCAGTTTCGTACGTGAGCCGAAACGAGCTTGTCCTTGGTCTGGGATGAGAATCTCGGTTCTCTGATTCTGACCGCAATGACCGCGGTGAGACCCTCGCGGACGTCGTCGCCCTCGAGAGAGAGGTTCTTCAGGAGATTCTGTTCGGTCACGTACTTGTTGACCGTTCGCGTCAGCGCAGCCTTGAATCCGCTGAGATGCGTTCCGCCGTCCGTGTTCTTGATCGTGTTGGTGAAAACGTAGAGATTCTCGTTGTATCCCTCGTTCCACTGCAGCGCGATCTCGACCTTTTCGCCGTCGCGCTCGTCGACGATATAGATCGGCGGCGTATGAATGGGGGTCTTCGAGCGGTTGAGATGCTCCACGAATGAAACGATTCCGCCGTCGTAAAGGAACTCGTGCTTCTTCTCGGTTCGCTCGTCGATGATCTCGATCCGGACCCCGGAGTTGAGAAAGGAGAGCTCCCTCAGCCGCTCGGAGAGCGCCTGGAAGTTCATGTCGAGAACGCTGAAGACGGCACTGTCGGGCTTGAACGACACCCGGGTGCCCGAGTCTTCGGTGCGGCCGACCTGTTTGATCGGTGCGGTCGGCAGCCCCTGTCGGTAGCTCTGCTGCCAGACGCCTCCGTCGCGGTGAATCTCGAGCTCGAGCCATTCCGAGAGGAAGTTGACCACCGAAACGCCGACACCATGAAGCCCGCCCGAAACCTTGTACGAGTTCGAGTCGAACTTTCCACCCGCGTGGAGCTCGGTCATGATGACCTCGGCTGCCGATCTCCCCTCCGCTTTGTGCAGATCGACGGGAATGCCTCGGCCGTTGTCCTCGACGGTCACCGATCCGTCGGCGTGGATCGTGACGCGAACGAAGGTCGCGTACCCCGCCATCGCTTCATCGATCGCGTTGTCGACGACTTCGTAGACCATATGGTGCAGACCCGAGATGTCATCGGTGTCACCGATGTACATGCCCGGCCGTTTTCTCACTGCATCGAGGCCTTTGAGGACCTTGATGTCTTCAGCCGTATACTTGCCGTTCATAGATTTTTTGATTCCGAGGTGCGTCTCAAATAAGAGGTTCGAGCGTAGCCGTTCGGATCACGGCCAAACCGTCGAAACGTGCGCAGACATCCCAAAGGAAAAATGGCGGGATGCGCTGCCCGGAAGAACGTCTCATTTTACCAGAAAATTCTTCAACCTGAACGGTTTACGCCTCTGTAAAGCCCGGTTTTTCAGGCGATGTCACGCATTCGGGAGACCCGCCCCCCGGAGATTGTGAGAATCCGGTGGGAACCGAGGTTCAGGGCTTCCAAAACCGTGTGTTTTGCGGAGGAGGTCAGGATCTGGCCTCCATTCCGGAATCGCAGGAAGAGCCGTTCGATCACCCCGAGGTCGAGCTCGGCGTCGACATCGTCGAGAATGAAGATGGGAGGCGAGCCGAATCGCTCGATCTGCAGCTCGATCTTTGCCATTTTGAGAAACAGCACGAGCATCTTGATCTGCCCGCTCGAGAGCAGCTCCGCAGCGATTTCGCCGCCGGTCCCGAACCAAAGCTCGTCCCGATGGGCTCCCCGCAGGGTGTGGCCCACACGGAGCTCCCTCGATCGGATATCGCGGAGGCCGGACAGGTCGCCGGACTCCCCTTCCGGAACCGAGGGGCGGTACTCGATCTCGATTTCCGGCATGCTCCCACCGTGGTCGCGGATCAGCCGGCGGACGACTTCCGCGAGCCGCGAGACGAACTCGGCACGGGACTTCCGGATTTGCGCGGAATTGCGGATGAGCTCGAGGTCCCAGGGGTCGAGAGCGCTGGCTCGCTCGCGTGATTCGGCAATGGCCTGGATCATTGCGTTCCGCTGCCGGACGGTGCGCTGGAATCTCCCGAGCTCCTCCAGATATGCGGGATCGAGATGGGCGATGCCTCGATCGAGGAATCGCCTCCGTTCGATCGGACCGCCACGAAGAATGGCGAGCCGGTCCGCTGAGTAGGCGATCACCGGGACCTGCCGGAGGTATTCGTGAAGCGTCACGGCGTCGCCGTTGACTTCGAGCCGGCGGCGCCGTGGCGGGCCGAGCTCGATTCCCACGGAGATGGAACGGTTCAGCTTGCCTTCAACGACGTCGCCCGACGCGTAGATCAGCCCGCTGCCGGTTCTCGAAAGGCTGGCGATGCGCGAGGTCCGGAACGAGCGCGTGGTGGCGAGGAAGTAGACGGCCTCGAGGAGGTTCGTCTTTCCTTCTCCGTTGTCGCCGGCTACGAGATTGACCCCTTCGATGAGCTCGACGGTTCCGGGCTCCAGGTTTCTGAAGTTCCGGGTCGTGAACGAGCCGAGAAACACGTTCAGCTTATTTTCATCGGCATGATGACGTAGAGGTACTCGTAAGCGAGCTCATCCTCTCCCATCGGCCGGGCGATGCACTGCGACTCTTCGTCGCGCAGATCGAGCACGACCTTTTCGGTATCGGTCGCCGCGAGGAAATCGGAAACGTAGGTCGCATTGAGGCCGATCCTGAAGTCGGGTCCGGAGTACTCGATCGGTACGGTTTCATGGGCATCGCCGAGATCGGAGCTCATCGACGAAACGGTGAGCTGACCCTTCTCGAACTCGAGCTTCAGCGCGCGCATTCGCTCGGTCGATACGAGCGAGATCCGGCGTATCGTGCCGAGCAGCCGCTCGCGATCCACCGTCACGCGCTTGTCGTTGTCGCGGGAGATCACGTCGTTGTAATTCGGAAAGTTCACATCGATCAGCCGGGCGAGAATTCTTCGCGATCCGGTCTCGAAAAAAATGTGGCTTTCGGCGAGACCCACCTTCACCATCTCCTCGCCCGTTGATTCGATCTTCGCAATCTCCTGCAAGGCCTTTCTCGGGATCAGGATCTTCAGCGGCGAATCCGATGCTGCCTCGAGTCCCTCCTGCGGGTAGGTGATCAGCGCCATCCGGTGCCCGTCGGTCGCAACCATTTCCATGTCGGAGCCGTTGAGCTTGAGGAGCGCTCCGTTGAGCTGAAAGCGAGTTTCCTCGTGTGTGATCGCGAAGATCACCTTCTCGATCATGGTCTTGAGGTCGTCGAACCTCACCTCGAACGTTCGCGACGCGTCGACCTCCGGTATGGCGGGAAAGTCTTCTGCCGCCCGGCCGAGCAGACGGAAGACCGCGGACCCGCTCTGGAGCTGAATCGAATCGTTGTCGCCGAGCTTGATCCGCACCTCATCGTCGGGCAGCGCGCGAACGATGTCGAAAAGACGTTTTGCCTCGATCGTGATCGCGCCGTCTTCCTTGATCTTCGCAGGACACGAAGCCTCGATGGTGACATCGAGATCCGTGGCGGTCAGATCGATGCGATCGCCATTCGCCCGAAGGAGAACATTCGACAGCACCGGTATGGTCGATCGCCTCTCGACGACCGCCTGGCACAACTGCAACTCTCTCTGAAGATCGGTTCGGTTGACGACCAACTCCATTGCTCGCGAAGCTCCTTTGCTACGGTCTGGAAAGACTTTTATTTCTCTTTAGTAGTAGTAGTAACAGGCCCTGTGGAAACCGCGGAGGGCCGCCGTAAGTGACGGCGAGTATAGCAGTAGAAGACGATCCCGCCTGTGAGGAAGCGGCGGATAACCCGGCGGTGTACGAGCCGACATTTCCACATGCGAACCCCTTCTCCGAAGCTCCCGTTCGCTTTTCCGCGAACCGTCCGCAGAGCTTTCCGGTCGTATTCCGAAGCCGTTGCGGAAAAAGGCTCGTTCCACTCATCGGAAGTGCCTCGTGAGCATGTCGACAGTCGATTCAACGGAGGGATCCTCGGACTTGAGCCGCTCGATTTTTTCGACCGAGTAGATGACGGTCGAATGGTGCTTGTTTCCGAAGAGCTTTCCGACCTCCGGGTAGGAAAGATCGGTCAGTTGCTTGCACAGATACATCGCAACCTGGCGGGGATAGGCGATCGGCCTCGCATTCGATTTGGACTTGAGATCCGAGACTTTCAGGCCGTAATGAGAGGCGACGACCTTGATGATCTCAGCCGGGGTGATCGGCTTGTTTTCCTTGGCGAGAATGTCCCGTAGCGCTTCTTTGGTGAGGTCGAGGTCGATCGGATGCCCGGTGAGAGAGGCGAAGGCGGCGATTCTGTTCAGATGACCCTCGAGCTCGCGCACGTTGGACCGGACGCGCTCGGCCACGAAGAGGGCGACCTGCTGTGGCATCGGGATTCCCCGCTCCTCCGCCTTTTTCCTCAGAATGGCGACTTTGGTCTCCAGGTCGGGCGGCTGGATGTCGGCGATCAGTCCCCATTCGAATCGTGAGCGGAGGCGGTCCTCGAGGTTCGGCATCTCCCGGGGTGGGGCATCGGAGGTGAAGACGATCTGCTTCTGGTTCTCGTACAGAGCGTTGAAGGTGTGGAAGAACTCCTGCTGCGTCCGCTCCTTTCCAGCGAGAAACTGGATGTCGTCGAGGAGGAGTGCGTCGACCGAGCGGTAACGTTCCCGGAACGAGGCCATTCGGTCGTAGCGGATCGAGCTGATCAGATCGGTCACGAAGTTGTCGGCCGACATGTAGACGACGCGGTTGTCCGGCCTGTCGGCGAGGATACGATGACCGATGGCCTGGATCAGATGAGTTTTTCCGAGCCCCGCTCCCCCGTAAATGAAGAGGGGGTTGAACGATCCGCTCGGATTCTCTGCGATCGAAACGGATGCCGCGTAGGCGAGCTGGTTCGACCCGCCGACCACGAACTTGTCGAATGTATATCGCGGATTGAAAACCGGCTGGGGCGGAGCGGCTTTGGACGATCGCGGAGACGACTCCAAGTCGCCGGTTGCCGATTTGAACCGATCGGAAGGGGCGGCGTCGGCGACGAAATGGACGCGGGTCGTTTCGGAATTGAGATCGAGGAGTATCTCGCGGATCTGGGGGCCCCAACGCTGGGAAATCTGATCGACGAAGCGGGTGTCTGGAACTCTGACGTCGACGGTATCCGCGTGCTCGCCAAGGAATTCAGTCGGCTCGAACCACTTGTCGAAGTCGTCTTCAGTCAGTTCTTCGCGAAGGCGCTCGAGAACTTGACTCCATACGTTCATTTTCCAGAATCGATCAGATCCGGGATCCCGGAGGGGGTATTCCACAGTTTTTCCACATTTGTGGAAAAGTCCTCGGTCCGAAAGGGGTCGGAGTCTAGCACACGCTCCCGGCTTCCGGCAACAACCTCAAAATATCGCCCCGATCGGGGATTCGGCAGGGGTGGAATGCACGCTGTGCGGAGCTGCGTTAGGGGGCCTTGGCGAGCACGTGTCGCGCGCGACGGAGCCGTGCAAACCGGAGAAAGCAGAGGGAGCTCACGATGAAACGGACGTTTCAGCCAAACAGAAGACGGCGTGCGAAGACGCACGGTTTTCGTATCCGCATGAGAACGCGAGCGGGCCGGGCTGTAATCTCGCGACGCCGGCGGAAGGGCCGCAAACGCCTGGCCGGTTGAACGGTCCGGCCGGTGAGTCGAACGACTCGGAACCGGCACCCGAGACCTTCTCGAAGGATCAGCGGATCCGGAGGCGGTCGGATTACAATCGCATCTATGAAGAGGGCAGGAAGCTGCACGGCAGATATGTCGTCATCTTCGTAATACCCGGTGGGACCAGCCGGAGCCGTCTCGGAATCACCGTAACGAAAAAGGCTGGCCGGGCCCATGATCGCAACCAACTCAAGCGTCGGGTTCGAGAGATTTTCAGACGAGCCCCGGCGCGGAAAGAGCTCGACGAGAGCCCCATCGATATCGTCGTCAACGTCAAGCCGGCAGCGAAGGTCGCCACTTTCGAGGATCTGGAAAGAGACCTGATCGGTGCCATCCGAAGGGCAAAGCGACATGGAGAAAGCTGATGATCGGACGGATGCTCGTCGCACTGCTCGTCGCTTACAAGCGATTTCTCTCTCCCCTCCTCCCTCCCGCCTGCCGATTCGAGCCCACCTGCTCCGTCTATGCTCGCATCGCCATCCAGCACCATGGGGCGTTGCGCGGAACCGGGCTCGCCATACGGCGCCTTCTCCGATGCCAGCCTTTCAGCTCGGGTGGCTGGGATCCGGTGCCAGGAACTGAAGAATGGAACGACGCTTACTGATCGCGGTACTCGTCTCGATCGCCTTCCTGGTCCTCTGGAGCGCGATCGCACCGAGAATCTTTCCGGCGCTGTCGCCTCCGCCACCCGCGGATCTTCCTCTCTCCGGGGCCGCGGAACCTTCCGACGAGCCTTCCGAGCTCGGGACCACTCCCGGCGCGCCGACTCCCGCGCAGACGCCGCCGCTCCAGACGGAAGCGGAAACCGCGATCGAGGAATCGGCAACAGCGGAACCGGTCAGCGCGGCCAGGGAAGAGATTTTCACCATGCGGGGGGAAGGGTACCGCGCGCGAGTCACGAATCGCGGCGCTCGGATCGTCTCCTTCCGGTTGCTCGACGAGCCCGATGTCGAGACGGGCGAACCGTGGGAGCTGGTGAACCAGGCGGCGGAGGGCGAAGGACCCCTCTCGATTTACTCGGAGGACGGATCGTTTCGGGACGAGGTGAACCAGGCGCTCTATGTGGTCGAACGGACCGGTTCCGGTTCGGTGGAGCTTTCGTACCGATCGGCCGATGGCCGGAGTGTCGTCAAGAAGCTGGAGTTCGAGCCCGACCGCCCGGTGGTCAATTATGAGGTCCGGGTCGCCGGCACCTCCTCCCCCTGGGGTATTCTGGTCGGCCCGGGGATCGGCGCGGCCGGAAGCACCGCGGACGACAGATTTGCGCTGAGTGGAACGGTCGTGGTGGAAGAGGGCGGCGACGCGGATTCGGTCGCCCGGAAGAAGGTCGATGAGACCCACCGCTGGAGCGGCGCCCGCTACGTCGGTCTGGTCGACCACTATTTCGTCTCGGTTCTCCTCCCCTCCCGCCCCGCCGAAGCGCGCGCATGGCCGGTCGATACTCCCGGCGATGGCCCGGAGTTCGAGCCGATGGTCGCGATGATGGCCGAAGGGAGCGTGGCTTCCGGGCGCGCGCTCTTCGCGCCCAAGCGCCGGTCGCTTCTCGACGAGTACCAGCTCAGCGCTCTGCTCGACACCGGATTCTTCGGCCCGATTGCAAACATGCTTCTCGATGCGCTCATCCTGATCTACGGCTGGGTGGGCAACTACGGGTGGGCCATCGTACTCCTGACGATCGTGATCAAGATCGTCTTCTTTCCGCTTCAGCACAAGAGCATGGTGTCGATGAAGCGGATGCAGAAGGTTCAGCCGAAGATGAATGCGATCCGGGACAAGTACAAAAAGTCGAAGGCGGATCCGGCCCAACGACAGAAGATGAATCTCGAAATGATGCAGCTTTACAAGGACGAGAAAATCAGTCCGGCCAGCGGCTGCGTTCCGATGCTTCTTCAGCTGCCGATTCTCTGGGCGTTCTACGTCGCGCTTTCTCATGCGATCGAGCTGCGCGGCGAACCGTGGGTGCTCTGGATCACCGACCTCTCAGCCAAAGACCCGCACTACATTCTCCCGATCGTGATGACTGGTACGATGTTCATTCAGCAGCTCGTGACGCCGATGGCCGGCGATCCGATGCAGCGGAAGATCATGCTCGCGATGCCCATCGTGTTCGGGTTCATATTCAAGGAGTTCCCTGCCGGGCTCGTTCTCTACTGGCTCGTGCAGAATGTTCTGACGATTATTCAGCAGGGCCTGCTCAATCGATGGTGGAAGCTCCATCCCGAATCGCTCGAGGTCGGAAAGGGCCAGCTCGCCACAGTCCCTGCGAGACAAGGACGAGGAAAACGATGAAGCGCTTTGAAGGGAAGAATCTGGAAGAGGCTCTCGACGCAGCAGCAGCGGCGCTCGGTGTCGAACGATTCCGCATCAAGTACAACGTGGTGAGCGAGAAGCGAGGCTTTCTCGGCGGCGTCAAGCGCGTCGTGATTGAAGCTTCGGTGCGGAGCGAAAGCGATCCGGCTCCGGTCGAGCCGGAGAGTCCCCCGAGCGAGAAGGCGAAAGCGGCGAGTCCGGCCAGAGCCACCCCTGGAGCCGACCGACCACAGAGGCCGAAGCCGTCCGGGCGACGACCGAAAGCGGCAAAGAAGGAACCGAGGGTCGTTGAGTCTGTCGCCGGCGATGACGGCGAGGATGAGTGGGTGACGATCGGTGAGCGAGGCGAACAGGAAGCGCCGAGGCCCGCGCGGGGAGAAAAGAAGCAGGGAGAGAAAAAGGAGGGGGGCGGCCGGCGTTCGCGCGGTCGACGGAAGAAGGGGTCTCCCAGGAGCGAAGAGCCGCAGCCAGCGCAGACCGAAGTCGTCGTACCGGAGCAGGCAACGCGAGGCGAGGCCGAGGAGCGGGTGGCCGCCTGGTTCACGCGCGTTTTCGAGCTTGCGGGATTCGATCTCGTCGTTCGCACCTCGGAGTCGGACGAGAATCTCGACGTAACCCTGTACGGAAGGGATATCGGCCTTTTGCAGCAGAGTGGGGGAGAGCTCCTCGACTCATTGCAAGTGCTTGCAAACAAAGCACTTGCAGGTCGGGAGATGGAGAAGAGGATCGAGCTCGACGTCGAGGCGTTCAAGAAGGAGCGGGAAGAGCGAATCTCCCGTAAGGCACTCGAGCTCGCCGACGAGGTACGGCGTGAGGGGAAAGTCCGGACGATGCGCTCGATGACTCCGATCGAGCGGAGGATCGTTCATGTGACGCTTCGTGACGAAGAGGGCGTGACGACCGAGTCTCGAGGCCGAGGCTTCCACAAGCGCGTGGCGATCCTCCCCGATGACGGCTCCTCGGAGATTGAACCGGAGGAGCTGGCAACTCACTCTTCGTGATTCCTACGATCGTAGCATCGGCGACCCCGAGGGGGCGATCGTCGGCGCTGGCGATCGTCCGGATTTCCGGCCCGAAGGCGTTCGAGATCGCGCTCGGGCTCTGCTCACTCGAGCGATTCGAGCCGAGAAGGGCGACTGTGGTTCGACTGAGGGACGCGCTCGGACCGATCGACCAGGCCGTGGTGACAGCATTCGAGGGACCGGAGACGTACACGGGGGAGGATCTCGTCGAGTTTTCGACCCATGGATCGGAGTGGGTAGTGGAGCGGTTGATCGATGCGGTTGTGCGGCGGGGGGCGCGAATCGCGCAGCCGGGCGAGTTCACTGAACGGGCGGTCGCGAATGGCCGGATCGATCTGGTTCAGGCGGAGGCGGTGGGAGATCTGATCGCGTCGCGGACGGAGATGCAGGCGCGGTTGTCGATGGCGAATCTCGAGGGGAGAATCGGTGAGCTCAGCCGGTCGATCCGGCAGGATCTCGTCGAGCTCGAGTCGCGGCTGGAGGCGGAGCTGGACTTCGCGGACGAAGGGGTCGAGTTCATCGCCGCGGCGGAGGGGATCGAGCGGTTGTCACGGCTCGAGGCGAAGCTGGAGGATCTGGCGGGGACACACGATCGGGGGAGGGCGATCCGCCGCGGGGTAACGGTGGCGATTCTCGGGAGGCCGAACAGCGGGAAGTCGACTCTGATGAACGTGATCTGTGGTGAGGCGCGGTCGATCGTGACCGAGATTCCGGGAACGACGCGGGACGTGGTATCGGAGACGGTCGAGATCGGCGGTTTCGCGGTGAGACTTCTCGATACGGCGGGTTTGCGGGATTCGGAGGACGTGGTCGAGCGGATCGGGGTCGAGCGGGCGCGGGCAGCGGGGGTGGGTGCCGATGTGGTCCTTTACCTGATCGATTCGACGGTCGGGAAGGCCGGGGTGGACGAGGAGGAGCTTTCTGCGCTCCGGATGCCCGCGATGGTGGTCTACTCGAAAGCGGATCTCGGTCAGCCACCGGCGGGTGCGCTGGCGGTTTCCGCGCTGGAGGCTGGGGGGTTGAGCGGGGTGATCGAGGCTCTGGAGGTAGAGCTTCGGGAGCGGTTCGGAGGGGAGGATGAGGGGGCGCTGGTGAACGAGCGGCAGCGGGAGGCGGTCGTTCGGGGGGCGGAGGCGGTGGGTCGGGCGATCGCGGCGTGGAAGGGGGGGGATTCGGTGGAGTATGTGGCGTCCGAGGTGCGGGAGGCGAGCGAGGCACTTGGGGAGTTGACGGGGGAGATCACGAGGGCGGAGGTGATTCGCTCGATTTTTGCGTCGTTCTGCATAGGAAAGTGAAGCAGGGATCAGGAGCCAGGATTCAGGATCCAGGATGGACAGACGGGAGACATTCTTTACCCGAGAGGAAGGGCTCCAGAGCCTGATTTTAGGTTGATGTTCCACGTGAAACATGACCCGGCGTAGCGCCGCCCCTGGCTCCTGAATCCTGGCTCCTGCTTTTCCGCTAATCCCTAATCCCTGATCCATGACCCCTGACCCCACCGAATAGAACCAATCCCCTTCGTGTTCCACGTGGAACGTGTACGACCTGATCGTCATCGGGGGTGGCCACGCCGGCGCTGAAGCCGCCTGGTTCGCCTCCCGCGCCGGCCTCCGCGTGGCCCTCCTCACCCTGTCGAAAGAGTCGATCGGCCGGATGTCCTGCAACCCCGCCATCGGCGGTCTCGCCAAAGGCCACCTCGTCAGGGAGATCGACGCCATGGGGGGGCTGATGAGCCTCGCCGCCGACGCCGCCGGGATCCAGTTCAAAACCCTCAACCGATCCAAAGGTCCCGCCGTCCAAGGCCCCCGCGCCCAATGCGACCGAACCCTCTATGCCGCGTTCGTCCGTACCACCCTCGAGCGACTCGAAAACCTCGCTCTCTTCGATGCACGCGTCTCCCGAATCCTCGTCAGGCGCGACCGCGTCGAGGGCGTCGCGCTCGACGGCGGTCAGACACTCCATGCTCCCGCCATCATCGTGACCACCGGCACCTTCCTCCGGGGCCTCATGCATACTGGCGAAACCCGCACAGAGGGGGGACGCTACGGCGAACCCCGCTCCGAGGGACTCTCCGACTCCCTCCGCACACTCGGGTTGCGACTCGGCCGGCTCAAGACCGGTACTCCACCCCGCATCGAAGCATCGTCGGTCGATTTCACCCTCCTCGCACCCGATCACGGCGACCCGGATCCCCGGCCCTTCTCCATCGAATCGAAGACCCCCCCCATCAATCAGGCCCTCTGCTGGATCACCCATACCAACGAGCAGACACACCAGGTAATCGTCTCGAACCTCCACCGATCCCCGATGTTCTCCGGACAGATCGAGGGAACAGGACCTCGGTATTGTCCCTCGATCGAAGACAAGGTCGTCCGCTTTCGAGACAAAACCAGCCACCATGTCTTCGTCGAGCCCGAAGGCCTCCACGAGCCGTGGCTCTATCTCAACGGCATCTCGACGTCACTTCCCGCCGACGTGCAGGACACCGTCGTCCGATCCCTCCCGGGCTTCGGGAACGCCGCCATCGCGCGGTACGGCTACGCCGTCGAATACGATTTCGTCAACCCGAATCAGCTCGCCCCGACGCTCGAAGTGCACGGAATTCGAGGGCTCTTCCTCGCCGGTCAGATCAATGGAACCTCCGGCTACGAGGAGGCTGCCGCCCAGGGTATGATCGCAGGCATCAACGCCGTCCTTCAGCATCACGACCGCGACCCCCTCATCCTCTCCCGCGATCTCGCCTACACCGGCGTTCTCGTCGACGATCTCATCACCCTCGGAACCGAAGAACCCTACAGGATGCTCACCTCCCGCGCCGAATACCGCCTCCTGCTCGGATGCGACACCGTCTACCAGCGCCTCTCCCCTCTGGCGATGTCGCTCGGAATCCTCTCCGGACGACGCGCCGGGCTCATCCGGGATCGCCTCGAGCGGGAAGCCGCCGGCAGCAGGGCCGTCGCCGAAACCAGCTTTCGACCCGACCAGGAGACGAGCGCCTGGCTCGAAAGCCTCGAGCTCCCCATCAGCTCCGAAACGACCCTTTCTGCGCTTCTGCAGCGCCGAAATGCATCGCTGGACCGCCTGATCGAGTCCGCCCGCTCCACCGGGCGCCTCGAGGAACTGCGTAAAGCCCTCGAGCCTCTCTCCCGCGAAGAGCTCGACGGCGTCGTCAATCAGGCGAGATACAGCGGATATATCGAGCGCCAGAAAAAGGATGCCGAACGCGTCCGACGGGATCATGACCTACCGATTTCGGAACCATTCGAGTTCAATCGCCCCGGCCTTTCCGCCGAAGTCGTCGAGAAACTGAATGCCTTCAGACCTCGCACTCTGGGACAAGCTGCCAGAATCCCCGGAGTCACTCCTGCTGCCGTCTCCATCCTTCGGATGCATCTCGCAAGAAATGAACAGAGCCGCGCAGCAAGCCAGGTTTGAGGAGCTCCTCCGCGAGTGGGCCGCTCGCGTGAGCCTCATCGGCCCTGCTGCGCTCCGACAGCTCGACCTCCACATCGAGGAAGCGAGGCTCGCTGGTTCTCTCCTCCAGCCGAGCGGTGAGGTGCTCGACTTCGGCAGCGGAAACGGACTCCCCGGAATCCCGATGGCGATCGATCATCCGGAAGCGCGCTTCCACCTGGTGGAATCGGATCAGAAGAAATGGGCGTTCCTCAAACACGTCGTCCGGGAGTGCGGGATCAACGCCGAGGTGCACGGAGTGCGGCTCGAGCGGATGATCGAAAAAGGCGAGCTCGAATCGCGGATCGACCTGATCGTTTCGCGTGCGGTCGGAAGACCGCGCGACTGGATGCCCGCGGCGCGATCCCTGCTTCGACCCGGCGCGCGCGTGGCACTGCTCGCAACCTCGGCGACCGCGCCACAGGTCGACGGCTATGAGATCGTTCGGCGTGAACCGCTGCCGAGGGGAGACAAACAGGAGCTCGTAATCTACGAGCTCGACGGGAAGCGATGACGAGAATCATTTCGATCACGAATCAGAAGGGTGGCGTGGGAAAGACGACCACCGCCATCAATCTCGCCGCCTCGCTCGCGGTCCTCGAACGGAAGGTGCTACTGGTCGATCTCGACCCCCAGGCGAACGCGACATCCGGACTCGGATTTCCAAAGGACGAGGCCGACTCGATCTACCCCGTTCTCCTCGGTGAGATCGATGCGGATCAGGTGCTCCTCCATACTGATCTCGAGTTTCTGATGCTCCTTCCGTCGTCGACGGGGCTGGTCGGGGCCGAGCTCGATCTGGCCCGGATGGAGAATCCCCAGTTCCGGTTGCAGAAGGCGCTGAGGTCTGTCGCAGCAGCGTTCGAATTTGTGATCATCGATTCGCCTCCATCGCTTAACCTACTGACTATAAATGGTTTATGTGCTGCCGATGGGGTGATGGTACCGATTCAAAGCGAGTACTTCGCGCTCGAAGGAGTCTCCCAGCTGGTCCAGACAGTGGAGCGGGTCAGGGAGGTTCTGAACCCGGAGCTCGAGATCGAGGGGGTTCTCATCACCATGGAAGACGACCGGATGAATCTGTCACGGCAGGTGGGCATCGAGATCCGTGAGTTCTTCGGGGAGAAAGTGTACGAGACCGTAGTGCCGCGGAACGTCAAGCTCGCCGAGGCTCCGAGCTTCGGTAAACCGGTGGCGCTGTACGACATCAGGTCGCGCGGCGCCGAGGCGTATCTGGGCCTGGCGCGGGAAGTGATCGCGGGGGTTCGCGGATGAAGGAGAGAAAAGGCGTGACGAAGAAAACGAGAACGGCGAAGAAAGAGGCGAAGGGCGGGTCGGGATCAGCGCGGGGACGGAAGGCGCTCGGAAGAGGCCTGAGCAATCTCATCCCATCGGCGGGCTCGAGTGCCGGTTCGGCCAGAATCGGATCGCCGACGACCGTGCGGATCGACCAGGTGGAGACGAACCCGCTGCAGCCGCGAACGCAGTTCGACGAATCCTCGCTCGAGGAGCTCACGGCCAGCATCGCCGAGCACGGCGTCATCCAGCCGGTGGTCGTCACGAAGGTCGGCGCCGGCCGGTACCGGTTGATCGCCGGTGAGAGGCGGCTGCGGGCCGCTGCCCGCGCGGGGCTGAAGGAAGTTCCGGTCGTGGAGCGGCCGGACAAAGGCGAGGCGGAAAATCTCGCCGTGGCCTTGATCGAGAACGTTCAGCGCGAAGGGCTGAACGCGATCGACGAAGCGCGGGCGTACGAGCGGCTGCACGACCAGTTCGGGCTGACCCAGGAACAGATCTCCGCGCGGGTTGGCAAGAACCGTTCGACAGTCGCCAATCTCGTCCGGCTCCTCAAGCTTCCGGTCGGTGTGCAGCAGATGGTGGAGTCGGGCGAACTTTCGAGCGGGCATGCACGCGCACTTCTGGCGATCGATTCGGCCTCGAAGCAGCAGGATCTGGCCCGGCAGATCGTGAGGCGGGGACTCAACGTCCGACAAACCGAAGCGCTCGTTGCCGAGTCCGGTTCCTCACCTCGCAAAGCCACAGCCCCGGAAAAGGATGTCCATACGCGCGATGCCGAGGAGCGGCTGACGCGAGCCCTCCAGACGAAGGTCGAGATCGATCGTCGCCGAAAAGGGGGTACGATAAAGGTCCGTTTCGGCAGCGAGGAAGAGCTGATCCGGCTCTTCGAAAAACTGACGGGTCAACGGAGGAACCGATGAAAGGCAAAACAGGGGAGCTCAACGGATTTCTCGATCGGGGCTCAGCCTTCAGGGGCGAGCTCGAGTTCGAGGACACGATGCGTATCGACGGGAAGTTCAACGGCAAGATCGTTTCGAAGAACGAGCTCATCGTTGGCGAGAGCGCATCGATCGAAGGGGAAGTGCATGTAGGCCGCATCGCGATCGGCGGCACTGTGAACGGGAAGATCATCGCGGCGGACCGGATCGAGATCCACCGATCGGGAAAAGTATACGGCGACATCCGCACGCCCAAGCTGATCATCGAAGAGGGAGCGATCTTCGAGGGGAGCTGCAGCATGGGCAAGCAATCGCTCGAAGCCGTTCCGAGGGTCGAAAACCGACACGCAGCGAACTGATTCGGCTAGAGGAATTTGTCCGCAGAACGGGAGATTTAGGAAGTGCGCTCGGGGGGAGCCGCGGCCGGCTGCTCACCCTCGAAATCACCATCGTCCGGCGCTCAGCCCCGACAAAACCGAGCAACAACCTTTTCGTCAATAATGGACCTGAAACCTGACCTCACGCTGCTCGTGATCGCCGCGATCTTCATCGCGACGTACTTCATCGTGAAGCGTTTTCTGGTGGAGCCCATCACCGAAGTCCTCGACTGGCGCGCCTCCAGAGTTCACGAAGCGGATGAGATGTACGAGGATGCGATCGCGCGTCTCCACGAGTCCACCGAGGAAGCATCGAAGAAGTTGGGGGAAGCGAGACGCGAAGCAGCCGAGGTTCGCGACCGGCATCGCAGCGAAGCCGGCGCGCTCCGGGACTCTCGACTGGGAGAAGTTCGGGAGGACGCGACTCGAATGATCGATCAGGCCGACAGCGAGCTCTCCCAGGAAGTCTCGTCGATTCGTTCCTCTCTCGAGAGCGAGTCCGAGAACCTCGCCGCCGAAATGGTGCAGCGCATCCTCGGGAGGAAGTCTTGACCCGGCGGCTGATCGTCTCCATCGCTCTTGTCGCCTGTCCCGCCTATGCCGTCATGGCGCAGGAGACCGTCGAGCAGGACGTCGAGCTCGTCGCTCCCGAATCCGAGCAGACAGGCAGTATTGCTCATGGCTCCGAGCAGGAAGCTCGCGAGGAGTTTCTCGGCGAGGAACATGCTGACGAGGCGCATGGATCGGAGACATTTCTCGGCATTCCGGTCTGGATCTGGAAGCTCGCCAACATGATTCTGTTCATCTGGGTGCTCTGGCGGCTGCTCAGGAAGCCGTTCTGGACCTTTTTTGCCAACAGGAAGAAGGACATCGCAGAATCGCTGGAGACCGCCGCCGAGCGGAAGGAACGCGCCGAGCGGATGGAGAGTGAGATCCGGGAGCGACTCGACAAGCTGGAAGAGGAGATCGAGGGGATTCGTCAGCGCGCGGCCGAGGATGGCGAGCGGATCTCGCGCGAGATCGCGGCCAACGCGGAACGCGACACCGAAAAGGTCCGGCGGGCTGCACAGGCGGAGATCGAACAGCGGCTTCGAAACGCCCGGCAGGAGCTGCGCTCCGAGGCGGCGAGGCTCGCCGCTGAGCGCGCCAGCCAGATCGTCGAAAGCACAATTACCGAATCGGATCGCCGGAAAGCCTTCGAAGCCGGAATCGAGCAGCTCGAGGTGAAGGGATGATCCGCTCTTTCGCGCGACCGTATGCGAAGGCGGTTCTCGACGTCGCCGGTTCGACCGACGCCGCCGCTTCACTGTCGGCGGAGATAGCGACCTTCCGGGATTCGCTCGAGCGATCCGAAGATCTTCGCGGTGTGTTTGCGACTCCCGGGATCGACATCGAGCGGAAGGAATCGCTCGTCCGAGAGATCGCATCGCGTCTCGGCCTGTCGGACCTCGCGCAGCGCACGCTGATCGTTCTGACGCGAAACCGCCGGATCAACGACGTTGGAGCGATTCTCGATGCGCTGACCGCACTGATCAACGAAAAACGTGGAATCGTCATCGCCGACGTCGTCGCTGCGGAAGAGTTGGACGAGGCGGGGAAATCCCGCCTCGCGAAAGCGCTGTCGAAGCGCTTCGGGCGGGAGGTCGAGTTGCGCCTCTCGACCGATCCGACGCTGCTGGGCGGTTTCGTGGCGAAGCTCGAAAGCGAAGTTTACGATGCCTCGGTCAGAGGGCGAATGACCCGCATGCGCGAGAGCGTGAGCTGAGGAGCTCAAGGAGAGTCAGATGGCAGTGGACCTGAAAGCAGAAGAGATCACCGAGATCATCCGCCGGCAGATCGCCGGGTTCGACGAAGGTGTCGATGTCGCGGAGGTCGGCACGGTGCTGTCGGTCGGCGACGGCATCGCACGCATCTATGGACTCGATCGCGTGATGGCGAACGAGATGCTCGAGTTCCCTCACGGCGTTTTCGGCCTCGCGTTGAACCTCGAGGAGGACAACGTGGGAGCCGTGCTCATGGGCGAAACCAGCCACGTTCGAGAAGGCGATCAGGTCCGCCGCACGGGCAAGATTATCTCGGTTCCGGCAGGCCCCGCGATGGTGGGACGGGTCGTCGACCCGCTCGGGCAGCCGATCGACGGCAAGGGGCCCATCGAAGCCACCGAGCAGTATCCGATCGAGCGGATCGCGCCGGGCGTCATCGACCGGCAGCCCGTCAAGGAACCGATGCAGACCGGGCTCAAAGCGATCGACGCGATGATTCCGATCGGACGAGGCCAGCGTGAGCTGATCATCGGAGACCGCCAGACCGGGAAAACCGCCATCGCAATCGACACCATCATCAATCAGAAGGGACAGGGACTCATCTGCGTCTACGTCGCGATCGGCCAGAAGAAGTCGACCGTCGCGCAGGTGGTCCGCACCCTCGAAGAGTTCGGCGCGATGGAGCACACGATCGTCGTCAGCGCCTCGGCCTCCGAGCCCGCCCCTCTGCAGTTCCTCGCACCCTACGCCGGATGCGCGCTCGGCGAGTACTTCATGTACAACGGCCAGCACGCCCTCTGCATCTACGACGATCTTTCCAAGCACGCACAGGCATATCGCGAGATTTCGCTGCTGCTTCGTCGTCCCCCCGGCCGTGAGGCCTACCCAGGCGACGTTTTCTATCTTCACTCGAGACTGCTCGAGCGCGCTGCCAAGCTCAGCGATGCCAATGGAGGGGGATCGCTCACCGCTCTGCCGTTCATCGAGACCCAGGCGGGCGACGTGTCGGCGTATATTCCGACCAACGTCATCTCGATTACCGACGGCCAGATCTATCTCGAGACCGACCTCTTTCACTCCGGAGTGCGGCCGGCGGTCAACGTCGGCCTGTCGGTCTCCCGGGTCGGCGGGGCCGCGCAGATTCGAGCGATGCGCCAGATCTCGGGCACGCTCCGTCTCGATCTGGCGCAGTACCGCGAGCTGGCTGCATTCGCCCAGTTCGGGTCGGACCTCGACAAGGCGACCCAGTCGCAGCTGAATCGTGGTAAGCGACTCGTCGAGATTCTCAAGCAGAAGCAATACTCGCCACTCCCCGTCGAGCTCCAGGTCATGTCCGTTTTCGCAGGCACCCAGGGATTTCTCGATGACCTCGAGGTCGAGAAGGTCCTTCCGTTCGAAGCCGACCTGCACCGCCACCTTCAGGATGAGAGGAGCGATCTTCTCGAGCGCGTCCGCACCGCGAAGAAGGTCGACGACGACATGGTCGCCGAGATGAAGGACACGATCAGCGACTTCAAGCAGACATGGGTTGCGGACAACGCGGATCAGGAGGCGGTCGCCGCGAGTGCCTAGTACGATCGACATCAGACGCCGGATCCGCAGCGTCAAGAACACGCAGCAGATCACGAAGGCCATGAAGATGGTCGCAGCGGCGAAGTTGCGTCGCGCCCAGGAAAGAATCACGTCGGCGCGTCCTTATGCCGCCGCGCTGCACGAAGTGCTCAGCTCCGTGACCGCGCGGGCCGATCTCGATGAACATCCGCTTCTGAAGGTCCGACCGGAGCAGAACGTCCTGCTCATCATCGTGAGCGGAGACAAAGGTCTCGCAGGCGCATTCAACGCGAACGTCATCAAGCAGGCGCAGAAGGCGATCACCCAGCGTGGCTGGGAGACGGTCGAGCTGATGCCGATCGGCCGAAAAGGGGCGGACTTCTTTCGTCGCCGCACCATCCCGATCCGACATCAGGAGACGAATCTCTTTCAGGCGTTCTCGATCGAGAATGCGCGGGAGCTCGCCCAGATCGCGATCGACGACTACGCCGAAAGCAAGTACGACGCAGTCTACGTTGCATACAACGAATTCCAGTCGGTGATCGCGCAGGTCGTGCGGATCGAGAAGCTCCTTCCGGTCGAGCGCGTCGAATCCGAAACCCCCGAAGTCGACTATCTCTATGAGCCCTCGCCCAGGGAAATCCTCGAGCAATTGCTCCCCAAACATATCGAGTTTCAGATCTACAAGGTCCTGCTCGAGTCGGCGGCCGCGGAACAGGGCGCGCGGATGACCGCGATGGACTCGGCGTCGAAGAACGCCGGCGAGATGATCGAAAGCCTGACGCTGCAATACAACAGAATCCGGCAGGCGTCGATCACGAATGAAATCATTGAAATCGTGTCCGGGGCCTCGGCTCTCGGATAGCAACGGATCCTCACGACTTTTATCAGGAGAGGCTACGAAATGACGGAAGTTAACGACAAAACGAAGGCGAGCGGCGGCGCAAAGGCCGGTCGGGTCGTCCAGGTCATCGGACCAGCGGTCGATGTTCAGTTCGAAGAAGGTCATCTGCCGGCGATCAACAACGCAATCCGGATCTTCGACGACGGTGAGCTCGGCAGCATCCCGATCGACGTCGTGGCGGAGGTCGCCCAGCACATCGGCGAAGGTCAGGTGCGCTGCATCGCGATGAAGCCGACCGAGGGAATGGTCCGTGGGATGAAGGCGATCGATCAGGGCGATCCGATCTCGGTTCCCGTGGGAAAACCGACTCTCGGGCGGATCATGAATGTCCTCGGCGAGCCGATCGACGAGCGCGGCCCGATCGATTCCGACGTCCACTGGGAGATCCATCGCGCGGCGCCTCCGTTCGATGAGCAGTCGACCGAGGTCGAGATGTTCGAGACTGGAATCAAGGTCGTCGATCTGCTCGAGCCGTACTCCAAGGGTGGTAAGACGGGACTGTTCGGTGGCGCCGGCGTCGGAAAGACGGTTCTCATTCAGGAGCTCATCAACAACGTCGCCCTGCAGCACGGCGGGTTCTCGGTCTTCACCGGTGTCGGCGAGCGAACGCGCGAAGGGAACGACCTCTATCTCGAGATGACCGAGTCGAAGGTCATCGATCCCGACGATCAGTCGAAGAGCAAGGTTTCTCTTGTTTACGGCCAGATGACCGAGCCGCCGGGCGCTCGTCTTCGCGTGGGTTTGACCGGTCTCACGGTTGCCGAGTACTTCCGCGACGTCGAGAAACAGGACGTCCTCCTTTTCGTCGACAACATTTTCCGGTTCACCCAGGCAGGATCCGAGGTCTCGGCGCTGCTCGGTCGAATGCCTTCCGCCGTCGGATATCAGCCGAACCTCGCGACGGAAATGGGTGAGCTTCAGGAGCGGATCACTTCGACCCGCAACGGTTCGATCACCTCGGTCCAGGCGATCTACGTCCCGGCCGACGACCTCACCGACCCCGCACCGGCCACTGCGTTTGCCCATCTCGACGCGACCACGGTTCTCTCCCGGCAGATTGCCGAGCTCGGCATCTACCCCGCGGTTGACCCACTCGCGTCGACTTCGAGAATTCTCGACCCCAGGATCCTCGGCGAGGAGCACTACCAGACGGCGCGCTCGGTCCAGGCCGTTCTCCAGAAGTACAAGGACCTTCAGGACATCATCGCGATCCTCGGAATCGACGAGCTCTCCGAAGAGGACAAGATCATCGTGGCGCGCGCGAGGAAGCTCCAGCGATTCCTCTCCCAGCCGTTCCACGTCGCCGAACAGTTCACCGGACTCAAGGGGAGATATGTGAAGATCGAGGACACGATCAAGAGCTTCCAGGAGATCGTGGCCGGCAAGCACGACGACATTCCGGAACAGGCATTCTTCCTCAAGGGGACGATCGACGAGGTTCTGGAGCACGCTGAGCGAATGAGAAGCGCAGCCTGAGACGATGGCCGACGGAAATCAGAGTCTCTCCCTGACGGTGGTGACGAGGGAGCGCCAGGTCCTCGAGGCCGAGGTCGAGGAGGTCGTCCTCCCGGCATACCACGGCTATCTCGGAGTATTGCCGGGTCATACTCCGCTGCTCGCGGCGCTGCGCGTCGGCACGATGACCTACCGGCAGGGAGGTAAAGAGGAGCACCTGGTGATTCGCTGGGGGTTCGCCGAGATCCTTCCGAATAGAGTGATCGTTCTCGCCGAGGGAGCGACCCGTCCCTCGGAGATCGACGTCACCACCGCGGAACGGATGAAAGCGGAGGCGGAAACGGAGCTCGCCGATCTCGCCTCGCATGATGAGGGATTCAACGCAGCTCAGGCCAAGCTCGAGGAATCGGTCAGCATGATCTCGCTGGCGCGGCGCGGCTGACCGGAGCCGAATGTCTCGCCCCCCTCAAAGCTGGGACACGACCATCCGAAGGCGGAGCAAAGACGTCGCTCACGACATCAAGACTCCGATCAACATTGCCGTGCTCAATCTGGAGCTCCTCCGGATGTCGCTGCTTCGCGAGCCAGATCCCGATCAGAAGCGTCTCGAACATTGCGCTTCGGCGGAACGCGAGCTCCGGCGCATTGCGCAGATCATGGACGCTCTGTTCTCGCTCCTCGGAGTCGAGCACGATGAATCCGAGTCGCGTGTCTCGCCGATTATTTCGGAGGTTGCCCGGGAGCTGGGCATCTCACTGAAGGTCAGTCGTGAATCCAGTAATGAATTCAAGGCGCGGGTCCCCGAGGCGGTTCTGAGGAAGCTGGCTGAGAATGTTCTCTCGGGGGGAGGAGATGCGCTCGAGGGCGCGGAGGCCACCTTCGAGGCTGAACAGGAGCAATTTCGGCTGACGATCCGTGGAGCTCCGCGCGATTCAGCGGAAATAGGAAAGATTTTCAAGTTCTACTACACTGACGCTTCGCAGAAGCCCCGGCTCGAGCTTGCAACGGCGCGCTTGATGGCGGAGGCGTTTGGTGGTTCCTTGCAAATGGAACATGCCGAGGACGAAACGGCTTTTATTCTCGAGATGCCGGGAAGGGCGGAATGAAACGAGTTCTGATCGTTGATGATGATCGCGCGACGACCGCCGGCATGGCAGACGTCGTCGAGGAGTGGGGATACGAGGCAGAAGTCGCGTATGACGTCAACACTGCGCGGAAGGCGATCGATCATCTGGTACCCGACGTCGTGCTGCTCGACCTGGTTCTTCCCGACGGGGACGGGCTCGATCTGCTGCGGGACGTCCAGTCTCGGTATCCAGACCTGCCGATGATCATCCTGACGGGGCATGCGAGCGTCGACACGGCGGTCGATGCGCTCAAGGAAGGCGCGGAGGATTACCTCACCAAGCCGGTCGATCTGCAGAGGCTTGAGGTGATGCTTCGAGGCATTACCGACCGCCAGGACCTGAAACAGGAAGTGCTCGAGCTCCGACGCCAGCTTCAGAAGATGGGAACTCTCGGGCATCTGGTCGGCCGCTCGTCCGCGATGCAGCGGCTTTTCGAAGAGATCGAGATGGTCGCCGATACCGATGCGAACGTCTTCATCGTCGGCGAATCGGGGTCGGGGAAGGAGGTCGTGTCGAACACGATTCACTCGCTCTCCCGCAGGAAGAACAAGCCGTTCATCGCCTTCAACTGCGGAGCCATCTCGCCGACTCTGATCGAATCGGAGATTTTCGGTCACGAGAAAGGGGCGTTCACCAACGCGATCAAGCGACGTGAAGGCTACTTCGAGACCGCGAAGGGAGGAACGGTCTTTCTCGACGAGATCACCGAGATGCCGCTCGACCTTCAGGTCAAGCTTCTGCGGGTACTCGAAGAGGGGAAGTTCCGTAGGGTCGGTGGAAACGAGGAGATCGCGATCGACGCGAGAATCATCGCGGCCTCGAACCGCGATCCTCTCAAGGCGATCGAAGAAGGAAGGCTCCGCGAAGATCTCTACTACCGGCTGAACGTTTTTCCGATCGAGGTCCCTCCACTCCGCGAGCGGAAGGAAGACATCCCGACATTCGTCTGGTACTTCATTGAGAAGCTGAGCGAAGATGAAGAGAAGAAGGTCGAGAGAATGGACCCCGACTTTCTCGAGGCGCTCGAGCGCTACGACTGGCCCGGTAACGTTCGCGAGCTCCGGAACGTGGTCAATCGAGCCTACATCCTTGCTCGCAACGAATCGCTGACGGTCGACTCGCTCCCTGCGAAGATGGTGACCGGCGAGATGAGACGCCGGCGCAGCACGAGCATCTCCGTTCCGATGGGCCGTCCGCTCGCCGAGATCGAAAAGATGGTCATCGACGAAGTCCTCGCGGTTCACGGTGGCGATACCGATGCCGCCGCCGAGGCGCTCGGCATCAGCAGGCAGGAGCTCGAGGAGAAAGCGGAAGTGGAGCGCGAGCCGGTCGAGAAGCCCGAACCGCCGAAGGTCGCCGCTTCCGCGGCGAAGGCTTCTCGGAAAACTGCCAAGAAGGCGGCGAAACGGAAGAGCGGCAGGAAAAAGGCGGCATCCAAGCGGTCGACGGGCCGCAAAACGAAGAAAAAGAAAGCCTGATCCGCTGTTCTCTCTCGCGCCCGCAAAATATTCGCAGCCTTCGGCTGCGGCGGTCGCTTCCAAAGATTGCCCGGAATAACCCGATGGACCGGTCCCGTTCGTCTCGAACGTTTCGACTCAGGAGAAAGGAGCCGACTTTTTGGCCAGGAATCTCGTCATCGTCGAGTCGCCCGCCAAGGCGAAGACCATTGGCAAGTACATAGGGAAGGACTACACGGTCAAAGCGTCCGTCGGCCACATCCGCGACCTGCCCAAGAACGAGCTGGGCGTGGACGAAGAGACGTACATACCCAAATACGTCACCCTCAAGGGGAAGGAGAACGTCGTGCGGGATCTTCGCAAGGCGGCGAAGGCAGCCGACGCCATCTACATCGCTTCCGACCCGGACCGCGAGGGAGAAGCCATCGGGTGGCACGTCCAGAACATCCTCGGCAAGGACGCCGGCAAAGTTCGACGCGTCCGCTTTCACGAGATCACGAAGTCCGCTGTGCAGAAGGCTCTGGAGGCTCCGACCGAGCTCGACATGAACAAGGTCAATGCGCAGCAGGCGAGACGCGTCCTCGACCGGCTCGTCGGATACAAGCTCTCTCCGCTGCTGTGGGACAAGGTGAAGCGCGGCCTTTCCGCCGGTCGCGTTCAGTCGGTCGCGCTCAAGATGATCGTCGACAGGGAGCGGGAAATTGAGGCGTTCGTCGCGGAGGAGTACTGGACGATCGCCGCAACTCTCGCCGCCCAGGAGCCCCCGAAGTTCATCGCTAAACTGGCAAAGGTCGACGGAAAGAAAGCCGTCATCGAGAACGAGGCGTCCGCGAGGGCAATCGAGAGCGACCTCGAGCAGGGATCCTTCTCGGTTTCCGAGATCAGGAAGAAGGAGAAGACGAGGAGGCCCCAGCCTCCCTTCACGACCTCGAAGCTTCAGCAGGAAGCGGCCCGGCGCTATCGCTATCCGGTCCGGAAGACGATGTCCGTAGCACAGTCGCTCTATGAGGGCGTCGAGCTCGGATCACGCGGTCTGACCGGCCTCATCACCTACATGCGTACCGATTCGATGCGCGTCTCCGACGAGGCGATCGGCGAGGTTCGCGATACGATCGGCGCGAAGTTCGGCCCGGATCATCTTCCCGAGAAACCGAACGTTTACAAATCGAAAAAGGCGGCGCAGGAAGCCCACGAAGCGATCCGCCCGTCATCGATGGAGCTCGACCCCGAATCGATCAGGCAGTACCTTTCGAAGGACGAGTACAACCTCTACCGCCTGATCTACGAGCGGTTCCTCGCCTCGCAGATGAAACCCGCGCTGTTCGACGTCACGGACGTCTCCGTACAGAACGGCAACTACATCTTCAAGTCCTCCGGCGAGGTGCTTCGGTTCGAAGGATTTCTCCTGGCCACGGGAGAGGCGCAACAGCTGAAGGAAGCGACCGACGAGAGCGGGTCGGACGATTCACCGGCATCGCTGCCGAATCTCACCGAAGGTCAGGCTCTCGAGCGCGTCGGTCCTCTCGACACCCGGCAGAATTTCACACAGCCTCCGCCACGATTCACCGAGGCGACGCTGGTGAAGGCTCTGGAAGAGAATGGAATCGGCAGACCTTCCACCTACGCCTCGATTCTGCAGACGATCCAGTCGCGCGATTACACGACCAAAGATCAGGGGAAGTTCACGCCGACGAACCTCGGAATCGTCGTGACGGACCTGCTGCAGGAGTCGTTCAGCGATCTCATCAACGAAAGTTACACGGCGAAGCTCGAAGACGAGCTCGACGAGATCGAAGAGGGAAAGGCGGACTGGCAGAAAGCTCTCTCGGTGTTCGGCGCGAAGTTCGGAAAGGACCTCGATACCGCCGAAAAGAAAATGCCGATGGTCAAGACCGGCATCGCCACCGAGGAGAAGTGCGAAACCTGCGGCTCCGACATGGTCATCAAGTTCGGTAGATACGGCGAGTTTCTCGCCTGTTCCGCCTATCCGGAGTGCAAGACCACACGGGAGATCGGCGAAGAACCCGGAGATAGCGAACAGGAAGAAGAGATCGAGTGCGACAAGTGCGGCAAGCCGATGACCTTGAAGCGATCCCGCTTCGGTAAGTTTTACGCCTGCACCGGCTACCCCGATTGTAGGAACACGAAAGACCCGCAGCTTCTGAAGGCCGGCATCGATGAAACGCCCCAGCCCCCCTGCGAGAAGTGTGGAAGCGACATGACGCTCAAGAGCGGCCGATACGGCCCCTTCTACAGCTGCTCGGCCTATCCTGAATGCCGGAACATCCGCAAGATCGGTGGAGAAGCGTCGAAGTCCGCCTCGGAGCCGACCGGCGTTAAGTGCCCCGAATGCGGCGAGGGCGACATCGTCAGCCGGCAGTCTCGCCGAGGAGTGTTCTACGCGTGCAACCGCTATCCGAAATGCAAGTTCTCGCTTTCGGCCAAGCCGGTGCCGCGCCCCTGCCCGCAATGCGACAAGAAGTTTCTCGTCGAGAAGCATCTCAAGCGCGAAGGCCACATCGAGCAGTGCTCCGACAAGGAGTGCGGCTATCGGGCGCAGGTCTCGGAAGAAGTCGCCACGAGCTGACGAGCGCCTTCGCAGCTCGGCGCGGCCCGGGCGGTGGGCCGGAAGAAGCAGTGCCTTACGATGCGCCATAATGAGATCGATCCCAGTTGCGCATGAACAGAGCAGCGAGTGGGTCGCGGAGTTCGAGGCAGCCGCTTCGCGCCCTCTTCGGCAGAGGATGAAGTATGCATTCATCCGGACGTACAAGCCGGTCATGGACGATGCCGAGTTCCGATCGTTCGACTCAATGGCGGATTATCGGGAATGGTGCGAAACCAACCTTCCCGACTGGCTGGGTTACGGAAGAGGCATGCCGCGCGCCTTCGAATACCGCCAGGCGGAAGAAATTCGCGAACGGTTCGCGGCTCAAGGTGTCCGCTACCTCTTCATCGGAAAATCCGGCGCGATTCTTCTCGGTTTTCCGGATACGATGCGGAAAGGCGACGGTAAGTCATGCGTGACGAGCTCACGCTGAAGGCGCCGGATGCGACTGACGCTACGCGTGAAGACGTCTCGCGCGGAGACCCGATACCCGCGCCAGGCCGTCGAAGTCGCGATCGGAGTGTAGTACCTCGAGTCCGTTACGCAGTGCGCACGCCGCGATGAGGCAGTCCACGCTCGACCGCACCGAGATACCCAGCCGCCTTGCGCTCCGATAGAGGCTGATCGCGTCGTCGAAGACCTGCGACGACAGCGGATTCTCGACGATCGGCAACGCAACCACGGCGCTCTCGGCACGACGGAAGGCGCGCTCGTCGTCGATTCCCTGAAGGACTTCCTGAATGACCGGGAGGCAGGTCACGATCTCGTCGAACGAAACGACGGATTCCAGATCGAGCGGCGCGGTGGATCGAAACATCTCGATCCAGACACTGGTGTCGACGAGGATCACTCCCCTGAGCGCTCCGAGCCGGGGGTGGAGTCACCGCGCATCGCGGCGAGATCGCCCCGCCATGCACCGCTGCCCCGCAGTTCCAGAATCGTGCGGGCGTGCGCCCGCCGGACGAAGTCCCGGAGAGCCCGATCGACGGTGGCCGAGTACGTTCGCTCTTCACTGAGGCGCACAGCCTCGGCAAGCAGCTCCTCATCAACCATAAGAGTCGTACGTTTCATATGGTTGACAACGCGTTGGGTACGGGCGTCCATTCCCGGAGATCGCACTCCGTCGTCCGCAGACAAAACCTGAGCGATGGGTGGGATGTAAGGCGGTCGGATACTGAAGAGACTGAATGAGTGCCCCTCGAGATTTTCAGGGGCCTCCCTGGCGTTAGAATCGTCAGATGCCAGCCAGCAGGAAAGAGGGACCGGGGCCCCCTGAAAAGGGAACGGGTGTCGATCGGACGCTGATCCGTCAGCGCCTTGCGCTCACGCCGGCGCAGCGGGTCCGTCTGGCAGTCAGGGAAGCCCGCAACCTGCAGGCGTTCCGAGAGCGGCTGCCAAAGTGACCGCGCCCTTCGATCCTCTGGGCCTGCTCTCGACCCTGAGGCGCTTCGACGTGAGATTCATCATCGTCGGCGGCTTTGCCGGAAACATCCTGGGATCGCCAACCATCACGAACGATCTCGATATCTGCCATGACCGGAGCGACGCGAACGCACGCGAATCGCTGGCTGGAGCGCTGAAGGCGCTCGACGCTCGACCACGCGAATGGCCTGCCGAGCTGCCGTTTCAGCTGGACGAGCGAACGATCAGGCTCGGCGACAGCTTCACATTCGAGACGAGTTGCGGAAACCTCGACTGCCTCGCGACACCAAGCGGTACGACGGGCTACGCCGACCTGCGGACGAATGCGGAGGAGATCGACCTCGGCGAAGGGCTGGTCATTCTTGTCTGTTCCCTGGACGATCTCATGCGGATGAAAGGAGCCGCGGCGCGCCCGAAGGATTTGATCGAGCTGGAAATTCTCCATGCGCTGCATCAGGAGCGTTCAGATCCGAAGGAGTAAGCGAGTGTTGCCGTGCCGATACTCGACGATGTTCTGAGCCTTCAGCGTGGGTCGAGCTCGAACTCGGCGTTCGAACGCCTCACCAGGCCCCGCCGCTCGAGGTCTTCGAGATGCGCGCCGATCTGGGTTTCCGCCGCGCCGTGCAGGCGCGGGTCGAGGTCGAGATAGACGGCTTCGCGCAGAGCGCGTACACCGGCTGGTCCGCTCTTCAGCGCATCGAGGATCTCCCTCGATCGCATCTCGCGATGTTCGATGTACTCCCGAATCAGCTCGATCGCATCGTGACGCGCCGGACCATGACCGGGATAGATGACTGCCGGTTCTCGCGAAAGCAGCAGCGCGAGACTCTCGAGATAGTCGGTCATGTTTCCGTCGGGTGGAAAAATCGTTGTCGTCCCCGCTCCGAGGATCGTGTCGCCCGTGAACAGCTCTCCTCGTGAGGTCAGATAGCAAACGTGCTCGCCGGTATGGCCGGGAGTCGCCACGACCTCGATCGTGATTCCGGCCAGCTCGAGAAACTCTCCGCCACGAACCACGCGCGCATCCGCAACGGCACCCTCGGGCGCATGGACCGGTGCGCTCACCCTGGAACGGAGCAGCGGGATCGCGCCGGCATGGTCGGCGTGACGGTGCGTCACGAGAATCGCTTCGGGATCGGGGACCGCTTCGAGCAGCGCATCGACGTGGCGATGGTCGGCAGGACCCGGATCGACGATTACCGCATCGCCGATGATCCAGGTTCGGGTGCCGTCGAGAGTGAACGGCCCCGGATTGTCGGCACGAATATCCCGGATCACGGTTCTCCCGGGAGCTCGATGCGGGTGCGGCCGTTCTCCACGACGAGAACGGGCCGAACCGGTCGAATGACGAAATCTTTTCGTGACTGCAGGAGCTCGCGCGGCGAGCTGAACCCGGCGATGGCCTCGAGATTCCGCAGCGTCGGAAAGAGCATCGGCATCTCTCGCGAGCTCGCTTTCTCGAGTGCGTCGGAGGGTGTGATCCACCGATGGTCGACGCCTTCGATCTCGTCATGAACCGCATCGGTACCAGGGGGAACCTCGAAGAGATAGAACCACGTATCGAATCGCTTCGGTACGCCGACCGGCGTAATCCATCGCGACGTCGGCACGAGTCGGTCGAGCAACTCCCTGGTGAGGTCGGGAAAGCGGGTCGCGAGAAATGCGTCCCGGCGTTCGACGGGGATCGCCCCGTCCGGACCGATCGAGACCTCCTCGATCAGCTCGCGCAGAGCGCAAACCCTGTGCGCCATCGTCTCGTCTCCACCGAGCCGTGCGGCGATGTCGCGGTCCGAGGGCTCGACGGCGCCGCCGGGGAAGATCCAGGCGTTCGGGACGAAGGTGCTCTGCGGAGTTCTGCGCATCATGAGAACCTCGAACGGGTCGTCGCGCAGGACGATCACGCTGGAGGCCGGGCGGGCCGGGACCTCCTCGTCGAAGCTCTCACCGGAGCGGGGAGGGAGCTGCTCGCGGTCGACTTCAGGCATTCGTTTTACCGGCCTCCTCCCCCTGCCAGCCAACCCACCGCTCGCCGTCCGGACCGTACTCCTTCTTCCAGATCGGAACCGTCTCCTTGACCCGATCGATGACTTCCCGGCAGACGGCGAAAGCCTCGGCGCGGTGGGAAGCGACCGCAACGATCGCGACCGCAATCTCTCCGATGCGAAGCGAGCCGGTGCGATGCCTGATCTCCACAGCGACGCCGGGGTACTTTGTGTGGATCGACTCGAGAATCGTCTCGATCTCGCGCTCGGCCATCGAACCGTAGGCCTCGTACTCGAGATGGGATACGGCCCGGCCTTCATGATGATCCCTGACGATTCCCTCGAACACTACGACGGCTCCGTCGGTCGTTCTCACGAGAGCTGAACGGAGCGCGGCCGTATCGATCGGGTGGGACGTGAGTCTCACGTCATCCTCCCGAGACCGGGGGAATGAAGGCGAGCTCGTCGCCGTCGCTGAGCTTCACATTCTCTCGCTCATATTGTTCGTTGACGGCGGCGGGTGGCTGAGGAACTGCGCGCAGAGCGGGGTTCCGTTCGGCGAGCAGCTCCCAGACGTCGGTGACGGTCGAGCCCGCGGGGATCTCGAAGGGAAGCTCGCGGGCGCCCAGAACGTCCTGGAGCCCCGCGAAGGCGAGGAGTCGGATGCGCATCGGTCCCGAGTTTACACCCGAGCAGGATGGCGGTTCGATCCGCCCGAATCAGTTACACTCGGCATGGCCGCAGGCGCACTTCCCTCCATCGGTCTTGCCCTGCTGACAGGACTCGCTGCAGTAACCGTCGAGCTTCGTGTTGTGACAGCTGCATCCTTCGTGTTTGCACATGGCGAATCTCCTTTCGGTTTCTGGTTGAATTGCAGCGCCCGCGCCAACTGTTGTTAGATAGAGAACGAGACATGTCTATCCACGAAAAGATCGAAAAGCTGACCAGACGGCTCGCGAGCGGCCAGCAGTATCCGACGCAGGGAGCAACGCTGTTCATCGACCTGGCTGCCCGGACGGTCACCCGGGCGTGGATTCCACTTTCGATCGCCGAGCGGTTTCTCGGAGGACGAGGCGTCAACATGTTCCTCCTCTACAATCTCCTCGACGAAACCCTCGAGCCGATGAGCGAGGAGACTCCGCTGATCTTCGGATCCGGGATCCTGACCTCTCTCCTTCCGTCTGCATCGCGCGGCAACGTCACGTCCTGGTCGCCCGAGAGCGGTGTCATCCTCGATTCGAACGCAGGCGATTACTTCCCCAGCTTCATGAAGCTCGGCGGAATCGATCACATCGTCCTGTACGGAAGAGCTCGGTCGCTGACGATGCTGAAGATCGAGCGAGGCGAAGTCGAGTTTCAGGATGCGTCACGCTGGGCCGGCCTCGACAACATCGACTTCCGCCAGCGGATCTCGGAGGAGCACGGCAAGGAGGGGCGCGACTTCGGCCTCGCCTCGATTACCAAAGCCGGCGAGAACCTCGTTCTCTGCTCGGGGATCATGGCGGGCCCGAAGTCGATCTGGGCGCGCGGCGGACCCGGCGCCAAAATGGGCTCGCTCAACCTCAAGGCGATTCTGCTGAAGGGGCGCGGCCACGATCTCACTCCCCGGGTTCCGCACAAGGGAACGAATCGCGACATTGCGATGAAGCTCCTCGGAACCTCCGTCGTGAAGAATGCATTGAAGACGCGCGGTACACCGTTCCTCTACAAGCCATCGCGAATGATGTCGGCGATGGGGACCAAGAACAACATGGAAACGACCTGGACCGACGCGCTCGACGCGGAGAACATCGACGACTACCGGCCCGGAATGGTCGGATGCTTCGCGTGTCCGGTCAATTGCCGCCCGTTGAACGATCTCACCGGCGTCTCGGGCATCAAACAGGACCGTTACGTTAAGGGTGATGGGCCGGAGTACGTGACGCTCGGAAAGTTCGGCCCGAATGTCGGGATCTCCGAGGTGACCGACGTCCTGCGCCTCAACAACATCTGCAACGATCTCGGGCTCGACACATCTTCGACCGGATCGGCGATCGCATGGGCGATGGAGTTGTGGGAGAAGGGACTCATCGACGCGGAGAAGGTTGGCGATCTCGATCTCAGCTGGGGTAACGCGGAGAGCATCGAACGACTTCTCTTCATGACCGCGGCGAGACAAGGCTTCGGCAATGTCATCGCGGACTCGACGCGCGCGGTCGAGAAGGGCCACTATCCCGAGGAGGCGCTCGATTCGCTGATGGCCGTCAAGGGGCTCGCCCAGAGCGATCCGCACGACGCGAGAATTTTGAAGGCATTCGCGCTGGGTCTCGCCGTGGCGACACGCGGCATGGACCATCTCCGGAACCGCGTCACTCTCGAGATCAACGCGAAGATCAACGACGATGCCGAGTTCAAGCGGAAGCTCTACTGGGGCGAGGTGAGCTCCGAGCCCAACAGCTATGACGGCAAGGAGATCGGCGTCCGCCGCTGCGAGAACATTTACGGGGTGGGCGATTCCGTCGGTATGTGCAGGTTCACGACGAAGCTTTTCAACTCTCCCTCGCTCCCGGGGTACGAGGAGTTCTCGGCGCAGCTGTCGAACGTTGCGGGGATCGAGAAGTCAGTCGAAGATCTCGACCATATCGGTCTGGAGATCAATGCCGTCGAACGACTGATCAATGCCCGGCTCGGCGTGCGGCGGGCCGCCGATACTTTGCCGCGGCGCTGGTTCGAGGAGCCGATCGAGACAGGACCCTTCGCCGGCGAGCTGATCGACCGCGCGGAGTTCGACGCGATGCTCGATCGCTACTACGAAGTGTCGGGCTACACGAACGAAGGGCTGCCGGTTCCCGAATGGCGCAGCGAGCTCGAACAGGTTCTCGGAGCGTGAGCAGCACTGCCGCAGGCGTACGTTCGATTCGGCTGCGACTTCCGGAGACGCTGGCGCCCCGTGCGGACGAGCGCGTGAGAACCGTTAGGACCGATGCGGGCACACTCGGGGAGCTGATCGACTTTCTCTCCCGGGAGATAGACGGCTTCGATCCGAATGACGAGCTCTACAACTTCGCCGTGAATGGAGCGATGATTCTGCACGGCGAACGCGCAAAGACGATCGCCGACGGCGACGAGATCGAGATGCTCGTCGCTTTCAGCGGCGGCTGAGCCGGGCCGACGCCGGCGGGCGATCATTCATCCGGCGTCGCGTCGTCTGTCTCGCCGGGAGTCATCCCCGTCATTGTTCCCGGCGGCATCGGAGCGCCGATCGAGATGTCGGTCAGCCAGTACTCGGTGCCGCTGACGTTGACCGTCCCGGTGATCGTCTCACCATCGGCCGGCAGGTCACCGACGTCGGCTCCCCGTACGGGAAAGCTCATCGTCATCGCTCCCATCCAGTCACCGATGGCCTCGTGATCGACGGTCACGGTATTCGCCTGCTCGTCCCGACTGACGATCGTTCCGCGAAGCTCGTAGGTTCGCTGCGCCTCCTGCGTCGCGTCGGGAACGTCCTCGTCCATGACCGGCCGCTCTTCGCACGAGATCACGATCAGAGCGGAAATTGCGACTACGACTGCTGGCAAAATCTGGTTTCTTCTCTTCACTGAGTGCCTCCACATGTTCGCCATATACTCTACGCGCATGTTACCTGAGAAGACCTTCGAAAATCGCATCGCGGTCGTCACCGGTGGCGGCACCGGACTCGGGTTGGCCATAGCCTCGGAGCTGGCGCGTCTCGGAGCGCGGGTAGTCCTTGCCAGCCGGAGCCGCGAGCACCTCGAGCCCGCCGTTGAATCGATCAGGGAGGCAACGGGCCGTGCGGACGCAGCGGATTTTCGTGAGCTCGACGTGAGAGATCCGCAAGTGGTCGACGATGCGATCGCGAGCGTTTTCTCCGACATCGGACCGGTCGACGTTCTCGTGAACAACGCCGCCGGCAACTTCATCGCGCGTTCCTCCGAGCTCACGCCCAACGGGTGGCTCGCGGTCATCGGGATCGTTCTCAACGGAACGTTTTTCTGTACCTCGAGCGTCGGCCGTCGCTTGATCGAGGCCGAGCGCGGCGGCAGCATCCTCAACATCATCGCCAACTACGCCTGGACGGGCGCGCCGGGAGTCGTGCATTCGGCTTCTGCGAAAGCCGGAGTGCTCGCGATGACCAGAACGCTGGCCGTCGAATGGGCACGCTTCGGCATCCGGGTCAACGCGATGGCTCCGGGCCCCGCTCAAACGGAGGGCGCCTCGAAGAAACTGTTTCCGGACGAGAGAGTGGCCGAGGGGATCCGGCAGACGATTCCCCTGCGGCGGTTCGCGGACCCCGGAGAGATCGCCACGACCGCGAGCTGGCTCCTCTCGGACCACGCGTCGTATGTCACCGGTGAAAATCTCGTGATCGACGGGGGACAGTGGCTCTCGGGTGCTGATTACTGGGGAAGGATCCGGCAAATGGCCCCGGGAAACGCCAGATGAAAAGCAGAAGCAGCCGTTCGCGATGCCGCTGACCGGCGTCCCGGCGTGAACATTGCGATGGTTGGAGGCCGTCGGAGTGCCCTTTGCTTTCGACGCTCGCTGGAGGAGGAGAATGATGAAACAAATTTCGATGGCGGTGATTCTGACCCTGGGCCTGTTCGCCTGTACGGAAGGCACGGATGTCGGCTACACGGAAGAGTATGAGCCCGCCGACGCCACAGTCACCGATTCCGATACTCAGAACCAGATTACCGCAGCCGCGGAGGAAGAGCAGGTCCAAATGACCGTAGAAGAACTCGAGAACACAATCGTCGATCTGGAAACCGGGGCCGGAACGATCTCGATCCGGTTCTTTCCCGACAAAGCACCGAACCACGTCCGGAACTTCATCGAGCTGGCAGAGAGTGGCTTTTACGACGGAACGAAGTTCCATCGCGTGATTCCCGGATTCATGATTCAGGGGGGGGACCCGAACACGAAGTCTGGTGCTCCCCATACCTGGGGGACGGGAGGAGCGGAGGACAATGTGGCGGCAGAGTTCAACGACGTCTCCCACAAGAGAGGGATCGTCTCGATGGCTCGCTCGCAGCATCCCGACAGCGCCTCCTCGCAGTTCTTCATCGTGGTGAGCGACTCGCCGTTTCTCGACCGTCAATACTCCGCTTTCGGGGAAGTGGTCTCCGGAATGGATGTCGCGGACAAAATCGTCAATGCACCACGCGGTGCGCAGGACCGGCCGGATCAGCCGGTCAGCATCGTCAGTGCAACCGTGCGGAAGGCCGACGCCTGAACAGGCCCGGGCCGACCGAAGAAAACTCGACACCCTCCGAGCTGAGGGACTTTCTGGACGCATGGCTGGGAAACGACTGGAGTGCGACGCCGGTGCGAGGTGATGCGTCGACGAGGACGTACTATCGCGTTGAATCCGAATCCGGACCGTGGATCGTGGCGTTTTATCCCGAACAGATCCGGGACCAGGTGGGATCGTTCATCACCGCCTTCGAGGCGGTGCGGCAAACGGGGAGCGTTCCCGAGATCGTCCGCCACTGCGAATTTGCAATCGGGCAGCGGGACGCCGGCGACGAAACGCTGTCGAGCATTCTCCGGGAGGACCCGGTTCGCGGGCGGCGCCTCTACCTCGAGGCGATCGAGACTCTCGTCGAGTTCCAGAAGGCTGCCGGAGACGCGAGCGATCTCAACCCCCCTTTCAATCAGGAAAAGTTCCTCTCCGAGCTCAGGCTCACCGATGAGTACTACTTCCAGAAGCTCCTCGGAGGCTCGGACGATCAGCTTCACCGGGAGCTCCGGCGATGGTTCGAGAGCCTCGCCGAGCGCCTCGTCGCGCACCCCTACGTTCTCTGTCATCGCGATTATCACGGCGAGAACATTCATGCTCACGACGGCCGTATCTACATCATCGATTATCAGGATCTTCGGATGGGTCCCGATACTTACGATCTCGCTTCGCTGCTGCGCGACCGTGGGATGGTCGAGATCCTCGGGCGAGAATTCGAGCAGGAAGCGCTCGCGAAATACGGTGAGCTCACCTCACTCGACTCCGGGGGCCGCGGCCGATATTACGAAGCGCTGCTGCAGCGGACGATCAAGACGCTCGGGACATTCGCCATGCAGGCCGTCACACGAGACAGGAAGCACTACCTCGACTACGTCGGTCCTGCCCTTCGGACGATTCGGGAATGTGCCGACGAGCTTCCGGAATACGAGGACCTCGCACGCCTCTTTCCGAAGGCCGACGAGTGAGCGCGGGGGAGCCGTGACGGAGGGGAGTGGACATTGAAACATGAAATCACGCTGATCAAGGGGGACGGAATCGGACCGGAGGTCGCGGACGCGGTCCTGCGAATCCTCGATTGTGCGGGCCTCGAGGTCGACTGGGACGTCCAGATCGCGGGCGAAACAGCGGTCCAGCAGGGCCTGCACCCCCTCCCCGAGGCGACGCTCGACTCGATCAGGCGGACAAAGGTCGCCCTGAAGGGTCCGGTCACAACGCCGATCGGCAAGGGTTTCACGTCGGTGAACGTCGGGCTGCGAAAGGCGCTCAATCTGTACGCCAACCTCAGGCCCGCGCGGTCTCTCGAGGGGATCGAGAGCCGCTACCAGGACGTCGACCTCGTGGTGGTGCGCGAGAACACCGAGAGTCTCTACAGCGGCCTCGAGCACGAGGTCGTGCCCGGCGTCATCACATCGCTCAAGGTCATCACGGAGGTCGCCTCGACCAGAGTGGCGCGGTTCGCATTCGAGTACGCCGTCGCGCACGGGCGTAAGCGTGTGACCGCCGTTCACAAGGCCAACATCATGAAGCTTTCGGACGGGCTGTTTCTCAGCTGCTTTCAGAAAGTCGCCGAGGAGTATCCCGACATTCAGGCGGACGACCGCATCATCGACGCGCTCTGCATGCATCTCGTGAAGGATCCTAAGCAGTTCGACGTGCTGCTGCTCGAAAATCTCTATGGCGACATCGTTTCGGATCTCACGGCTGGACTCGTCGGCGGGCTCGGAATCGTCGCGGGAGCGAACATCGGCATCGGTCTCTCCGTCTTCGAAGCGGTGCACGGAAGCGCGCCCGATATCGCCGGACAGAACGTTGCGAATCCGACTGCGCTGCTTCAGTCAGCGGTCCTGATGCTGAGGCACATCGGCGAGAACGAGATGGCCGGACGAGTCGAGAGCGCGATGATCGACGCGATTGCGAAGCGCGACCGAACCACAAGAGACATTGGCGGAGACGGCTCGACCAGCGCGTTCGCCGATGCGGTCTGCGAACGCCTCGGATGAACGACGATCTCGTCCGCACGAACATCGAAACGGGCCGGGCTCTGTTCAACGACGGGCAATACTGGGAGGCCCACGAGGCGTGGGAAGCGGTCTGGCTCGAGTCGGAAGGGGAGACGAAGCTCGCGCTCCAGGCCTTGATCCAGCTGGCGGCAGCGCACTATCACTTCGAGCGGGACAACGAGGCGGGGGCGCTGCGACTGATCGAGGCGGCTCGCGAGAAGCTCGCTGGGTACGGCCTCGACTCCATCCACGGCATCGAGCTCTCGAACGTCCGCCGCGCGGTGGACGAAACGCCTTACCGCCGCGAGGCCCCGACGCTGTCGATCCTCAAAGATGGTTCTGCATGAACGTCCAGTGACCGATTCGGTGGCCGGCGTGCAGATGACGGGTCTGCAGGTATCCGTCCGCGGCGGTCAGGACGAGAACGAGCGGCACCAGAGGGGCGCCGAGAAACAACGTTCCGACGGTCAGGATGACGAAGCCTGCGAGTACGCTCGCTCCCTTTCTCCACTGTCCGATGAGAAAGTATCCGACGCAGACGAGCACGGCATTCAGAAAGAGGATCAGCCCGGCAGCCGGAGGCCTCGGTGGCGTTCTGATGGGGAAATCGCCGGGCGCGCCGAGATCATGTCCCTCGGAACCCGCCATCAGAACCGGTCGGCGAGATCGCTGATGAAAGGAATTCTGAGACGCCCGCGCATGAGAGCTTTGGCCATCGCTGCGATTGAAAGTGCGATGAAAGCGAGCGAATAAATGCAATGAAAGGCGCAGCCGCTGAGGCAGCCGTCTTCGCCGAATACGATACTGCCGACGATCGTGAGCACAATAGCCCCGAGAATCGCGGCGATGAAGATGCCGAGCCCGTTCTTCGCATGCCAGTGAACTTCCCGATCGTCGCGTTCGGCGAAGAGGGGAATCACGCTGAAGATTCCGCAGTACGCGAGGATCAGCATGAGCTTGCGATCCGGCGGCATCGCGCCCCGGAAAGGTGGTTCGGACGGCCCGCCCGGCGGAGGCGGAGGAACGTCGCCGGGTGGCGGAGGCGGTGGTGGTGTCTCGGGCGGCAGCGAGCTCATCGGTCTGTCGAGGACTTTATACGAATCGGAGGCGATGGTGTTTTGGAAGCATTCTCTTTCAGCCGGCCGCGGTCCCGCGACGCCGCAAAGAGGCCGGCCGCGGCGAAACGTTGGCGTCCCCGGCTTCGGTTGCAATTTCGATTGAGCGGGATTACAAGACTCTCATGCCGGGCCCCGGGCGCATCGTCGCCGCCGTTCTTGCATCGATCGCTCTCGTGACCGGAGCGGAAGAGCAGGTCGTCTACCAGTCGGAGTCGTTCACCATCACTCCGACCTCGGTGATCCAGGGCCCGTTCGTCGCGCGAGCCCTCGACCGCGACACGATCGTCAGCAGCTACCCGCGCGCCGCCGACGAGGTGATGTTCAAGTTCTCCATCAACGGCACCGAGAACGAGCTCGCTCCCGGCACCGACCACCGGATCTATCTCCGGCCGAACGACGGGAAGATCGTCACGCCGGCCGGCGCCGGTGAAGTTCGCATAGCGTGATTCGAGAGGCGCAGCCGGCTCCACGATCCGTTCGCCTTCCTCGAGCAAAAATCCGAGGCGTCACTTTCCCTTGAATGCAGAGTCGAGAGATTTGTCGAAGGTCTTGATTCGGTCGACGCCTCGGCGGCGGCAGCAGGCCAGGTAGAGCAGATCTCTGGCTCCGAGCGTTCCGTGGTCCCGGATCAAAGCACGGGCAAACCTGACGTCTTCCGGCTCGAGCGGCCAGATCTCGGAAACGGTTCGCGCGACGAGCTCCAGCGCTGCATCGAGGGTGGAGACCCGGCCGACCGACACGTACGCATGCATCAGTTCCTGAAGCACTTCGGCTGAGATCACGAAACGACTCTCACGGCGCATTGCATCCAGAAAGAACTTCTGCGCACGGGCCCGTAACGGGTGCTCTCGCCCCACCGCATACATGAATACGTTCGTGTCGACGAAGATCAGGAATGACCCCTTCTCGAGCGATCGATCACGGCGAGATGATCCTCCCAGTCCGGCTCGGGGCCATGTTCCTCATCTTCTCGAGCTGAAAAAAACTCCGCCAGCTCTTCGGTGGACGCCGTCGTCTGATCGACGCTCTCGAGCTTCCCCATCGCAGCCTCTCGAATCCATCCGCTCAGAGACTGTCCATCCCGCTCAGCCCGGTGACGAAGCGCTTCCCTCTCTTCCTCGGTGAGTAGAACCTGAACTCGTACCATGTGGTGTGTAACGATACTACACACACCTCGATTTCAGAAGCCGTTCCGACCGGAGCGCCGTTTGTCGGGGACCTCAGCTCGGACCTCGTACCGATAAGGGCGTGACGCTGAAAAGGGGGGGATTGTACAGCCAGAGAGTCTGGTCACGAAGCGATGGGCGCGGAGAATCCGCGGGACGGTTCACTCGGAGGAATGACGCCAGCCGAGCGTGCGGAACGTCTGCGGCGTTTGCCTGATCACGATCGCTGTCAGGGCGCAGCTCAGGTGCGGTCGAGCCGCTTCGCCGAACCTTCGATCGGAAGAATCGTGAGAACGAGCGAGATTGCGAGCGCGGCCACGATCGGAATGACGACGGCGGCGATCGATCCGCGGGTCTCGACGGCGAACACGATCTTCAGAACGAATCGCTGCATCGGCCGCGCGAAGAGCACCATCATCAGGCCGACGTAGAGAAGCGAGATCGCCATGTAGCCGAACCCGCCGAGCGAGAGCGCCACCTCGAGCGGATTGTCCGAGTCGAGTCTCGGGTTCCTCGCCCCCATCCCCACACCGAGGGCAACGAGGGTGAACGTGATCACGACGGACGACGGAATCGTGTACGCCCAGATCAGAGGACTCGCATCGAGCAGCGTGTTTGCGAAAACTGTCAGCAGCAGAGCCAGAACGGTGAGTGGCGCCGCGTATGCGAGAGCCTTCACCCAGAGCAGGCGCCGCATCGACAGCGGAGAGCTGCGGATCAGCCAGAACTGCCGCCCCTCCGCGGTCAGCGAGGGATACGCGAAGCGAAGACAGATCGCCGCGATCACGAATCCGCTCATCCCGAGATTGAGCCAGGCGAGAATCGCCGCGCGGGCATCCCCTTCGAGCGGCATCATCTGAATGTTGTAGAGATAAATGATCAGAAGCGCCGCCATCATCATTAGCTGTGACCATTGCGCCGCGTCTCGTGTGACGACCTTCAGCTCCTTGCCGAGAATTGCCCTCGTCGCGGGCTTCAGTCCCTGGGCGAGCCTGTCGAAGACCCTCGAGATCGGACTCGCTCCGATCATCTGCGGAGAAGAGGTCTCCCGCGCGCGAACCCACGCGTCGAAGTACACACGCCATGAGATCAATCCGTAGATGACGAAAAGCAGCAGGGCGAGAACGAGCAGATCGTAATCGAATCGCCAGCTCGAACCTGCGAGCAGCCGTCCTTCGATCGAGCTCGCCAGCCAGTGGCCAGGCCATCGCTGCGCCTCGGGAAAGGTGATCGTCTCGAGAACGACGCGAAGCTCATCGGTCTGAATGTCGCCGAACAGCCGTTCTGGTCGCGCGAGCCGGAAGCCGATCACCGCGAGCGAGATGACTACGATTCCGAGCGTGGCCGCGATCTGCTGCACGTGACGCACCGGGAAAAACCGGACCAGAACGACGATCAGAATGGCCGCGAGACTGACGGGAATCGTGAGCAGGACGAGCAGCTCGATCGTCGTCATCAGAACGAAAGCGAATCCGGCCGAGTATTGAATGCCGAGAGCAACGATCGGAGGAAGCAGAAAGAAGAATACGAGCCAGGAGCTCTGAATGAACGTCGTTGTCCACCGTCGCAGCGCGATTGCCAGCGGTGTAGTCGGTGAGGAGTGATAGAGCTCGAGCGAGAGATCGTTGAAGAGCGAACCGATCGAGGTCGTCATCGCCGAGAACAGCAGCGTCATCGTGGCGATGAGGAAGAGAAGACCCAGAATGTTCTCCAGAAGGCCGATCGCGAAGAAGGGCGTCGCCGCCTCGATTCCCGCGACGAGATCGAACAGCTTTCGAAAAAGAGCGAAGTCCGCCACGAGAAAGAGTGCGAACATCGCGGCCACGAGACTCACCCGCGTGGCCATTGCCGCGTCAGCGGGACGGAATCGAGCCAGGGCGAGTCGAAGCGGCCACATCGGGAGGAGAGTCTAAGCGGGCTGTTCCGCAAATCGAAAGCCCGAGAGAACCGGTTGAGGTCGCGCCAGCCTCTTCAACCGCGATTTACGAGCTTCCCCGGACACGGTCGACGCCTTCACAACTCGTCATTCTGCGCCCTGCGCAGCGCCGGCGAAGAATCTGGGCGGGGGATCGTGAGTCACATTGCCGCTCACTCGCCACTTTCTCTCACGAGCCTGCCCCCAGATCCTTCGCCGTCGGACTTCGACCTTTTGCAGCGCTTCGCTTGGCCTGATGTCCCACCCTGCAAGGTCCCTCGCTTGCCCACCCGACCGCCCGCTCGGGACGACGTCGGTTGGAGTATGGGGTGCGGAGTTTTGCGGGCTCCGGTTTTTATTTCCGCTTCACGGGCGCGTTGCGTCGGTCAATCGCTCAGGATGATGTTGGTTTGAGTACGCGAGTTCGGTTGTTTCTGCAATCACGGGTGTCATTTCCGCTTCACCGGCGCGTTGCGTCGGTCAATCGCTCAGGACGACGAGGGGAAAGCTTTTCGACGCTGCTGCCGCTGCCGGGCTCGCGGCGATAGCTTCCCTTTGGCGCGATCGGGGGCATAATGGCGACTCGGCGGGCGACCGAAGAGAAGACGATGGCTACGACCTGCGTACTCTGCAGCAACCCGGTCTCGGGCGGACGGATCCTGTGCGATTCCTGCGATCGGCCGCGCAGAAAGGCACCGCCCGTCCTGGATCCGACTCCGGCGGCTGCGCCGGGGACCGGCCGGCTCGAGGGGCTGGTCGAGGTCCTCAATGCGGGGCGTGTCGCCGCGCTCCTGATCCGGTCGGGGGACGTCGTTGCCGCGACGGAGATGGCGCGCCAGCTCTTTTCGGAGCTCGAGGGAGGGATCAGCGCGGAGTCTCTGAGGGCTGGTCTCTCGCTCGACGTGAGCACGCTCGTCGATGGACGCCGCAGCGCCGTCGTGCACGGTCGCCCTCGACGGCTCCACGTGGTGTCGCTCGACGCTGACACCCGCGTCGTCGTCTTCGAGCCGGACGAGCCCGTCGACGTGGCGACGGCCGGGCTCGAGTTCATCCGGGAGGCGGTCGTGGTGCCGCTGAGGTCCCTCAGTCAGTCGCTCGAGGCCGCGGGGAAGCGACCGGGCGCTCCCCAGCTGTTGCGCGACGCCGCCACGGTGATCGATCAGTCGCTGTCGACGCTGGAGTTGTCGACCGATATCGGTGAGCAGCGGGGCGAGCCGGACTCGCTTCCGACGCTCCTCGAAAATCTCCGGGAGCGATTCCATTCGGTCGCCGAGCGGAAGCAGACGACGATCCGGATCGATATGCCCGCCGAGCCCGCAAAGTTCGCCGACATCCGCGGGCTCGGAGAGGCGCTCGCAATCTATGTCGAAAATGCGCTCCGCTACGTTCCTTCGGGCGGGCAGATCGTGCTCGGTGTCCGGACGATGGACCACAAGGGCTCGCCGATCCTCCTCTTCTTCGTCATGGACAACGGCCCGATCGTTCCGGAGGAGTATCGCGATGTGATCTTCGACCCCGGGTTCGTCTGGGATCCGAAGTCCGACGTCAGGACCGGGAAGGATCTGGACCAGTGTCGCCGCTTCGTGAGAAAACACGGCGGCAAAGCGTGGGTGGAATCCCGGACGGGAAAAGCTTGTACATTTTTCATGAGCGTACCGAATCAGGCATGAGAAACAGGCTGAAAATCCTCGTCGTATTGCTCGTCGCGGGCTCCTGCGCCGCGACAGCCGCGACCGATCGGGCCCCGATCACGGTCCAGTCGATCGTCGAAGAGATCAACCTCCGGCGGGTCGGAGAGGGCCTGCCGCCGCTGAGAGCCGACGAGCGGCTTCACCTCGCCGCGATGGATCGGATCGAGGATATGGAAGACCGCGTCTACTGGGGGCATCGTCACCCGATCGAAGGGGGAAGCCCCTTCGTCTGGCTCCACCCTCGCGGCTATCTTTATCGTACGGCGGGTGAGAATCTTGCCGCGGGATTCGAAACCGCGGAGGTTCTGGTGGACTCGTGGATGGCCTCGCCGGGGCACCGGGACAACATTCTCTCTCCCCTCTTCGAGGATGTCGGTGTCGCCGAAATCGATGGGGGGACCATCGGAAGGCTCAACGGAAAGTCGATCGTCGTCCTCTTTGCCAGCGAAAAGCGCTGATTTTTGCAGTCTACGGCGTGAGAACCTCCGATTTTGGGGGTGACAATCCGAACGAGGGGGATATAATACGGGCTGAAGGGAGACGGGCCTTGAGCAGACTCGCGATGGTCGAAGAGGAGCAGCCGGGGTGTCCGTCGACCAGCCTGAAGGTCTCCTTCCACCGACGTTTCGACTTCAATCTTGCGCGGCACCTACGGTTGGTCACTGCCTGAACACCCGACCCTTCCCTGGCCAACCGTGGGACCGCGCAGGCTTTTCTTCCAGGGGAATTCCGACTTGCGGCTGACGGGTTAAGTGTCGCTGCGCCAGGGCACCCTTAGCTTAATGGATAGAGCACCTGACTACGGATCAGGAGGTTCCAGGTTCGAGTCCTGGAGGGTGCACCAACTTCCCTGAGAGGCGGCAAACTCATTGAAAGCTGAACCCCCCCTGGCCCAGGACCCTCGAGATGTCCGATGGCTGGAGCAGGCCCTGGATCTCGCGCTCGAGGCGGCTGCTGCCGGCGAGGCACCCGTCGGTGCGATCATCGTCGACGCTTCGGGGGAGGTGATCGGCCGGGGGCGCAACCGGCGCGAGGCCGACGGAGATCCTCTGGCGCACGCGGAGCTGATCGCCATTCATGAGGCTTCGCGACGCGTCGGAGACTGGAGGCTCGACGGCTCGACGATGTACGTCACGCTGGAGCCGTGCGCCATGTGCGCAGGAGCGATCGTCAACGCGCGGATCCGCAGGCTGGTTTTCGGGGCATCGGATCCGAAAGCGGGCTTCTGCGGGTCGCTCGGCAACCTCGTTCAGGACCCTCGTTTGAATCATCGCGTGGAGCTTCTGGGGGGTGTCGAGGCGGAGCGCTGCGGCGCGATTTTGACCGAATTCTTCAGGAAGCTCAGAGACTCCGGAAGAGCCTCCGAGAATTGAACGGGCCTCGGTTCCGTTGACGGCTGACTGACGGTTGCGGAGAGATGGCAGAGTGGTTGAATGCGGCGGTCTCGAAAACCGTTGTGCGGGAAACCCCCGTACCGAGGGTTCGAATCCCTCTCTCTCCGCCAGTTTTTTCATTGGATCTTTGAAGTGCGGAGAGATGTCCGAGTGGCTTAAGGAGCACGCTTGGAAAGCGTGTGTAGGGTAACCCCCTACCGTGGGTTCGAATCCCACTCTCTCCGCCATTCCGATCTTCGCTGGAATGAGTCCGGGCCCTGTGCAGCGGGAGCGCCGAACCTCGTCAGGTCCGGAAGGAAGCAGCGATAAGGCAGCCAACCCGCGTGCCGCAGGCTAACCCGGGCTCTTTCGAACGAAGATCAGCGGATCCAACAACACGATGAGCTACCAGGCGCTCGCCCGAAAATACCGACCACAAACCTTCGAGGACATCCTCGGGCAGGAATCGGTCGTCCAGACGCTCCGCAACTCGATCGAAGGAGACCGGATTCATCAGGCCTACCTCTTTTCCGGAGTGCGAGGAGTGGGAAAAACCAGCGCGGCGCGCATCTTCGCCAAGGCGCTGAACTGTCGGAAGGGCCCGACCGCCACCCCCTGCAACGAGTGCGTTGCCTGCCGCGAGATCACCGAGGGGATCGACCTCGACGTACGGGAGATCGACGCTGCCACGTATACACAGGTCGAAAGCATCCGGGATCTCCGGGAGGTCTCGCAGTTCCAGCCGGCCCGCGACCGCTACCGGATTTTCATCATCGATGAGGCACACATGCTCTCGACGGCGGCGTGGAACGCGCTGCTCAAGCTGATCGAAGAGCCCCCGCCGCACGTCATTTTCGTTCTTGCGACGACCGAGCTCCAGAAAGTTCCGCAGACGATCACCTCCCGCGTGCAGAAGTTCACATTTCGCCGGATCTCGCGTGAAGAGCTGCATCAGCGTCTGGCGGACATCTGCCGGACGGAAGGGATCGAAGTCGAGGATGAAGCGCTCGCCATCCTCGCCAGGAGAGGTGACGGCAGCGTCCGGGATGCGATCTCTCTCCTCGATCAGGCGATCGCATTCAGCGGATCGTCACTTTCCGCACCGGAAGTCGCGCAGGCCCTCGGTCTGTCGGATCAGGGCTTCTTCGGGCGGCTGCTCGACTCGATCGACCGTGGCGACATGCCGGCGATCGTCGAGCAGATGGACGAAGCCGCCGAGGCAGGACGGGACTTCAAGCTGCTGTACCGGGACCTGCTCGGCTTTCTCCGCACGCTGCTTCTCGTGAGTGTCGGCGCTCCTTCCGGCCCGGAGGAGGATTCGGAGACGGCCTCGTTGCGGGATCTCTCGAGCCGTTTCGACTCGAGCGAGATCCTGAGGTTGATGAACGTGCTGATCCGGGACGACGAGCTCGTGACGCGCTCGGAGCAGCAACGGCTCGTGGTCGAGCTGAGCCTTCTCAAGGCAGCGATGCTCCCGCGGCTGCGCGAGATCGAGGAAGCGGTGTCCGGCTCGCCCGCGCCGCAGCCGCGGCGGGAACGTCCGGCGAAAGCGGATGCGGCGGTAACAGCGGCTCGTCCGGGCAGCAAGGCGACCCGCGCTACGGGACCGTCGCTGCAGACCTTCATCGCGAAGGTCTCGGAAGAGAAGAGGCTCGCCGGGCAGTACCTCGGTATGGCCGCGTCATCCCGAGTGGACGAAGATACGATCGAGCTCCTCTTCGATGAACAGAATGAGATCGCCCGCGAAACGCTTGCCGCCGATGACACGAGCGAAGTGCTGACCCGGGTCGCTGCGGAAGTTTTCGGGCGGCCGATGAAGATCGTGATCGGGAGCAGGGAACAGATCGAGAAGAAGGCGGAGGCGGATCGGGCTGCTCCGGACGACGATCCGGTGCTCAAGGCATTCGCACGGCATCTCGGTGGCGAAGTCGTCAGAGAGTGAAAGAAGGAGTCGAAGGTGAATATCAAGAAGATGATGAAGCAGGCGCAGCAGATGCAGCAGCAGATGCAGGAGAAGCTCGGGGAGATCAGGGTCGAGGGAACCGCCGGAGGCGGGATGGTGACGGTCGAGCTTTCGGGGCACCGCGAGCTGCTTTCGCTGAAGATCGAAAAGGAAGCCGTCGATCCGGATGACGTCGAAATGCTGCAGGATCTCATCGTTGCAGCGATCAACGATGCCGGTCGAAAGGTCGAGGAAGCGGTCGAAGGCGAAATGGGTGGTCTCGCCGGGAGCCTCGGTTTGCCGGGTATGTTCTGATTCATGGCCGCGCCTCCACTGGCCAATCTCATCAACGAGTTGAGCCGCCTCCCCGGCATCGGATCCCGCAGCGCGCAGCGGCTCGCCTACAGCATTCTCAGGAAGCCGAGAGCCGACGCCGAGGCGCTCGCGCACGCGATTCTCGAAGTGCGGGAGAAGATCGTCCGCTGCAGTCGGTGCAACAATCTGACGGATGTCGATCCGTGCAGCTACTGCACGGATGCGCGAAGGGATCAGACGATACTCTGCGTCGTGGAAGAGGCCTGGGACATCGCATCGATCGAGGCGGCCTCCGAGTTCCATGGCCTGTATCACGTGCTGCTCGGGGCGCTCTCTCCACTGAAGGGGATCGGTCCGGGGGACATCGACGTGGCCGGTGTCGTCTCGCGGGTCCGGGACGGAGAGGTCCGGGAGGTGATCGTGGCGACCAACCCGAACGTCGAGGGGGAGGCGACCGCCCATCATCTCGCAGCGGAGCTCCGCGCGGCGGAGGTGAAGGTGACGCGGCTCGCGTTCGGCCTTCCGGTCGGCGGCGATCTCGAGTACGCGGATCACGTGACGATGTCGCGTGCGCTGTCGGGCCGGAGGGAGATGTGAGCTGGTGTCCTCCGACCGCGTCCATGTGTTATAAGTTGACCGCAATTCGTGGGACCCGTAAATAGATGAGCCCTCCTGATCTGGTCATGTACGAGGAGGAGTACCAGCAGATTCGGGAGATTCTCGAACGTCTGCGGAGTGACTCCAACGCCAAGTTCACCTTTCTTGTCGACAAGAACGGTCAGCAGATCGCTTCGTCCGGCGACATGGCGGGAGTCGACGCCACCTCGCTCGCTTCGCTGACCGCCGGCAACGTCGCCGCCACCGACGGTCTGGCCAAGCTGATCGGCGAGAAGGAATTCTCGATCCTGTTCCACGAGGGCGAGCGGGACAACATTCACATCTCGCTCGTCGCCAGACGCGTCATCCTCGTGGTCATCTTCGATGAACGCTCGTCGCTCGGTCTGGTCCGGCTCAGAGTCAAAAAAGGATCGCAGGAGCTGGAGCGTGTTTTCGAAGTGCTCGTCGAAAAAGCCGAGAGGGAAGGACCCGCCGCTGCACACTTCGACTCCCCGTTTGCCGAGATCACCGATGAAGACATCGACAGCTTGTTCAGTGAATAGGAAGCCTCGGGAAGAACTGTCGTGACATTCATCAACCTTGCTGCCAGAGAGATCAACTGCAAGATCGTCTACTACGGTCCCGGTCTATGCGGGAAGACGACTAACCTCCAGTGGATCTACGACAAGACCAACCCTCAGGCGAAAGGGAAGCTGATCTCGCTCGCCACCGAGACCGACCGGACGCTGTTCTTCGACTTTCTCCCGCTCGATCTCGGAACCGTTCGTGGCTTCAAGACGCGCTTTCATCTCTACACGGTGCCCGGTCAGGTTTTTTACGATGCCTCGCGAAAGCTCATCCTCAAAGGCGTCGACGGAGTGATCTTCGTCGCAGATTCTCAGGAAGCCCGGATGGACGCGAACATCGAGTCGCTGCAGAACCTCGAACAGAACCTGAATGAACAGGGGTACGACCTCAAGACGATCCCGTACGCGCTTCAGATGAACAAGCGGGATCTTCCTACCGCCATACCCGTGGAAGAGATGTACAAGCAGTTGAATTACAAGGGCGAGCCGTCCTTCGAAGCCGTGGCCCCGAATGGAGTCGGCGTATTCGATACGCTCAAGGCCGTGGCAAAGCTCGTGCTGACGGATCTCAAGAAGAAGCAGTCCTGAGATGCCCCGTTCCACCATCAGACTCGTCGCCATAGGCGGCGGAACCGGCCTGGCCACGCTTCTGCGCGGACTCAAGCATTTTGTCCACTCCGAGGGGCCGTGGTCGATCTCCGATCTGGCGGCAATCGTCACGGTCACCGACGAAGGAGGGAGCTCGGGCGTTCTTCGCCGCGAGTTCTCGATGCTCCCCCCGGGTGACATCAGGAACTGCATCGTCGCGCTGGCCGAAGAGGAAAAGATCCTCTCGCAGTTGTTCAGCTACCGGTTCGGCTCGGAATCGACCCTGACGGGACATTCGCTCGGGAACCTTCTTCTGACGGCGCTGACCGACCTGCGTGGAAGTTTTCTCGAGGCGGTGCGGGAAGTCTCCGAGGTTCTGGCGATACGAGGAACGATTTACCCGGCGGCGCTGGAGGACGTTCGGGTGCGGGCGCTCTGCGCCGATGGAACCGTGCTGGTCGGAGAGACCGCGATCGGAGGGGACTGGCTGGCGGAAGAGGTTCCTCCGGAGCATGCGCGGATCGTACGTCTCGAGCTCGAGCCTGCTTCGCCGGCGCCTCTGCCGGAGGCTCTCGACGCAATCGGAAAAGCCGATGTCATCGTGATCGGCCCGGGATCGCTCTACACCTCTGTGATCCCGAATCTCGTCATTCCCGAGCTGGGGGAGGCAGTCCGGAACGCCCGAGGGCTGAAGATCTACATCTGCAACGTCATGACACAACCGGGAGAAACGGATGGCTACGACGCCGAGGACCATCTGCGGGCGCTGTTCGACCATGCGGGGCTGGTCGCCGAAGCGATGATCGTCAACGGTCTTCGCCCGACGACACGCTTTCTGGAGGCTTACAAGCGGAGGAGGCAGTTCCCCGTCGAATGTGATCCGGATGCGATCCGAGCGCTCGGGGTCACACCTTTCTTTGGCGATATCATTGCAGAAGGTAACTATCTGAGACACGATCCAGGCGCCCTCGCCGACACCGTGTTCAGACTCTACGAACGGTACGGGCGAAGGCTTCAGAAACTCCGTCGAGAACGCTGACGGTCGCACTGCGACGGGAGTCAGGAGACGAAATGCCCCGAACCGAAGTCCTCATCCTCGCTGCCGGTCTCGGCACCAGGATGAAGAGCGATCTCATCAAAGTACTTCACGAGGCGGCGGGATGTCCGATCATTGACTACGTCCTCGATCTCGCTCACCAGGTCTCCGAAACCGATCCGATCGTGGTCGTCGGGCATCAGCGCGACAAGGTTCAGGGGCGCTGCGGCAATCGGGCCGTTTACGCAGTTCAGGACCAGCAGCTCGGCACCGGCCACGCCGTGCTCCAGGCCGAATCGCTTCTCAGGGAACGTGAGCTCGAGGGCACCTCGATCCTCGTTCTCTCCGGGGACGTCCCGCTGACCAGACCGGAAACTCTCCATGCGCTGCTCGAAGCTCATGAGCGAGAGGGTGCGCTCGCCACGGTGCTCACCATGAAACTCGATGATCCCGCTATGTACGGGCGAATCGTTCGAAACCCGGATGGCGGTATCTCGAAAATCGTCGAAGCGAAGGATGCCGATGCCGGGACTCTCGCGATCGACGAGGTCAATGCCGGGATTTACGTCTTCGATGGGGAGTTCCTTTTCGATGCGCTTCACCGTACTTCGTCCGACAACGCGCAGGGGGAGTACTACCTCCCTGACGTGGTCGCCATGGCCGCCGAGCAACCGGGCGGCGCCGCCGCTGTGGTCGTCGACGATCCGATCGAGGCTCTCGGAGTGAACTCCCGCGAGGATCTCTGGCGGGTCGAGCGGGAGCTTCGCCGGAGGAAAATCGCCGAGCTGATGGTGGCCGGAGTCACTTTCCGCGACCCGGAGTCGGTCATCATCGACCATCCCGTCCGGATCGGTCCCGATACGATCATCTATAACGGCGTCTGTCTCGAAGGGGCCACAACGATCGGACGGCAGTGCACGATCGGCCCGGGCAGTCATCTCGAGAGTTGCGTCCTCGGCGACCGCGTGACCCTCAAGGCCGGAACGGTCGCTTCCGAAGCCACAATCGAGGCCGACGCGACGATTGGGCCATACGCTCATCTCCGGCCCGGAACGGTCGTTGCCGAGTCCGTGAAGATCGGCAATTTCGTCGAGACCAAGAAGGCGATCTTCGGAAAGGGAGCGAAAGCCTCTCACCTCTCCTATATCGGTGACGCTGAAGTCGGGGAAGGAGTCAACATCGGCGCCGGAACGATCACCTGCAACTACGACGGAAAGAGCAAACACAAGACGATCATCGAAGACGGTGCGTTCATCGGCTCGGACTCCCAGCTGGTCGCGCCGGTCAGGATCGGACAGAACTCCTATGTCGGCGCCGGCTCGACGATCACGAAGGACGTACCGCCCGATTCGCTGGCGCTCTCACGCGCCGGACAACGAAACATCGAAGGTTGGGCGAAAAGGAAACGGGAGGAAGACGATCAGTGACGGCGGCAGTTCGAGCTCTTCCGGACGGACCGCCGCGGATTCTCGGCCTGGTCGGGGCATCCGGCTCGGGCAAGACGGAGCTCGCCTGCCGGCTGATCGAAAAGCTCGCGGCCGGGGGTGTACGGGTCGCCTTCGTCAAGCACACGCATCACCCTCTCAATGACGACCGGCATCGCGGCGACACGGCCCGCGCACTCGATGCCGGTGCCACGACCGCCTGGCTGATCTCCGGGGACGAAGCCGTGAAGTTCGTCGCGACGGCCGAAACGGGCCATCGAACGGCGAAACCCGACCCTTTCGAGATCGACGCGGACGTCGTGATCGTCGAGGGAGCACGAGACGATGACCGCTGGCCGCGATTGCGGGTCGAGACGATGAAAGCGGACGACCGCGCCGGCGAAGTCGACGGCGTCGTCGATGCGAGAGCTTCGCAGTCCAGGCTCTCCCGCCTCTCTTCGGACGATCTCGAATCGATACTCCGATTTTTCGAGGTGAGGTCTTGAGCCGCCGCTACGATGCGGTGATCTTCGATCTCGACGGAACGCTCATCGACTCGTGGGAAGCGCTGCACGACGCCGTCAACGAAGCGCTCCGAAGTGCCGATCATCGCCCGGTATCGAAAGCGGAGGTCGTGACGAGGGTCGGCGACGGAATCGAGGCGCTTCTCGAACGATGCATGGGACGACGCCCGACGAGCGACGTTCTGGATGTTTTCATCGCACGGTACGATCAGGTCTGCTGCGAAAAGTCGCGCACGCTGGATGGCGTCGAGTCGACGCTGCTCGCCCTCTCGAGCGGCGGGGTGGCGATGGCGGTCTGCACGAACAAGCCGACCGGCTTCTCTCGAAAGATCGTCGACGCGCTCGGCCTGGGTGGCTATTTCGAGCACGTCGTAGGACCCGACCTGGCAGGATGTCGAAAGCCGGATCCCCGGCACGTCATGGCCGCCGTCGACCGCACCGGCGCCGATGCCGCCCGCAGTCTCTTCGTCGGAGACATGCCGGTCGACATCGAAGCCGCGAGTGCAGCGGGTCTCCACGTCGCGGCGATCCCGACGGGCTCGGTCGCTTCCGACGTTCTCCTCTCCTGCGGCTCCGACTACATGCTCGAGCGCTTCGATGATCTGGTCGGCATCGTTTTCGGAGAGAAATCCGCGGCATGAAGCCGCGATTCAGTATCGTCTGCTTCGACGTCGATTCGACGATCGTCGAAATCGAGGGGATCGACGTCCTCGCGGAGGGTCACGCCGAGGTCGTGAAAATGACGGAGCTGGCGATGCAGGGGATGATTCCGATGGAGGAAGTGTACGGCCGGCGGCTCGATATCATTCGCCCCGATCAGGCGGCCGTTCACGCGCTCGCGGATCGCTATCTCCAGTCGATCGTTCCGGGCGTGGACGATCTCTTCGGCTTCCTCCATGCGGCGGGAGTCGACATTCACCTCGTCACGGGAGGAATCGAGCAGGCAGTCGCACCGCTGGCGGAAAGGCTGGGCGTGCAACGCCGAGCCGTGCACGCCGTGGCCCTCCGGTTTGGGCGGGACGGCTCCTATGAGGGCTGGGACGAGACCGCGCCGACGGCTCGCGCCGGTGGAAAAGGAACGGTCTGCCGCGACATCCGCGTGAGGAACAAGGGGGCGATGGCGTTCGTCGGAGACGGGTACACCGACCTCGAGGCGAAGCCCTGGGTCGACTGCTTCATCGGATTCGGTGGTGTCGCGATACGGGAGCGGGTGAGAGAAGAGGCGAACGTCTGGATCGAGGATCCCGACGCGACGGCGCTGACGCCGGTTCTCTTCGAGGAGGAGCAGTGACCGAGAAATGCCGATACTTCATCCCCGGGCCGGTCTGGGTGAGACCGGAGATCCTGCAGGCGATGGTCCGTCCGATGGTCGGCCATCGGAGCTCGGCGTTCACCTCTCTCTTCGTTGGCGTCACCGAAAAGCTTCGTGTGCTCTTCGGGACGAAACAGCACGTTTTCGTCGCCGCCTCGAGCGGCACGGGGCTTCTCGAGGGAGCTCTTCTGAACACGGTTGGTCGCGCCGTGCTCACGACGACGTGCGGGGCGTTCTCGGAGCGGTGGAAGGAGATCGCCGAGCACATCGGCGTCGAGGTCGATCATCTCGACTACGAATGGGGGAGGGCGGTCAAACCCGGCGACCTGACCGACCGCTTTCGTGGACGACGCCACCACTTCGATGCAGTCACGATCACACACAACGAAACCTCGACCGGCGTGATGAATCCTCTCGCCGAGCTTGCCCGGGTCGTTCGGGCCGAATCCGCCGACACGCTCATTCTCGTCGACGCGGTCTCCTCGCTCGGTGGCGCGGAGCTGCGCTTCGACGAGTGGGATCTCGACGTCTGTGTCGCCAGCAGCCAGAAGGCGCTCGGTCTTCCGCCGGGCCTCGCCGTCGTCGCGGTCTCCGAACGGGCGATGGAGTGTGCGCGGAAGAAGCAGTACCGCGGAACCTACTTCGACTTTCTCGAGTTCGAGCGCGGTCTGGCGAGCGGAAGCACTCCCTGGACGCCGGCGCTGCCGCTGATCTACGCGCTCGATCTGCAGCTCGACGAGATCCTCGACGAGGGGCTCACGAAACGCTGGGCACGTCACCGAGCGATGCGCGATCACACGCTCGCCACGGTCACCTCGTTCGCCCGGCCGATCAGCTCGCTCCAGGCGGCGTCGTGGACCGTCAGCTGCCTCGAAGCATTCGAGATGAAAGGAAACGAAGTCGTGAAGGCAATGAAAGAACGTGGATACACGCTGGGCTCGGGCTACGGAAAACTGAAGGAGCCGACTTTCCGGATCGGGCATATGGGCGATTGCCCTGCCGAGGATCTCGACGAGATGCTGCAGGTATTGCGGGAGGTGGTCGGTTGAGCGGATTCCGGATTCTCGTCACGGACACCCTCGCCGATCAGGGGCTCGAGATTCTTCGGACCGCCGAAGACGCCGAGGTGCGCTATGAGCCGGGGATCACCGGCGACGAGCTTCTGGCTGCCGTGGCCGAAACGGACGCGATGATCACGAGGAGCGGAACTCCCGTCACGGCCGAGCTCCTGGATGCCGCGGTCGAGCTCCGGGTGCTCGCGCGCGCCGGTGTCGGCCTCGACAACGTCGACGTCGACGCTGCGACCGCACGAGGCGTGCTCGTGATCAACACGCCGACTGCCAACATCATCTCGGCCACCGAGCACACGATGGCGATGATGCTGTCGCTGCTGCGGAACATCCCGGAAGCGGACAGGTCGCTGCGTGCCGGAGAATGGAAGCGATCGAAATTCATGGGGCGCGAGCTCTACGAAAAGACGCTCGGCATCATCGGCTTCGGAAGGATCGGAAGCCGGGTGGGGATTCGCGCAAAGTCTTTCGGAGCCGAAGTGATCGCCTTCGACCCGTACATCGCGGAGCGCGCCGCCGAACGGATCGGAGCCGAGATGGTGACCTTCGAGGAGCTGCTCGAGCGGTCCGACATCATCACGGTCCACACGCCGCTGACCGACGAGACCCGAGCAATGATCGGGAGGGAGGAGATCGCGCGGATGAGGCCCGGCGTGATCGTGCTCAACATCGCGCGTGGCGGGATCTACGACGAGAATGCTCTCGCGGAAGCGCTCGAGAGCGGACATGTGGCCGGTGCGGCGATCGACGTTTTCGCCGACGAGCCGCCCCCCGCGGATCACCCGCTGCTTCAGGCGCCGAACGTCTATGTGACCCCGCATCTCGGGGCGAACACGGCCGAAGCGCAGGAGCGGGTCGGAACCACGACCGCCGAGATGGTTCTCGATGCTCTGAGGGGGTCGCTCTTCGTATCCGCGGTCAACCTTCCCGTCGAGGGGGAGATCGATTCGAGGCTGATGGCGACCGCGCGCCTCTCCGAGCAACTCGGCTCGCTCGCCTCGCAGCTTCTCGACGGCCCGCCCACCGAGGTGAATGTCTCGATTCGAGGGATCGAGGAGCGGGCGCTCCGGCTCGTGACGGTCGCAGCGCTGCGAGGTCTGCTCACGCCGCATCTGAGCGAGACGGTCAACTTCGTCAACGCCGAAACGATCGCGAAACGTCGCGGAATCGAGTGGAGCACGACCATCCACCAGAAGGCGGAGGATTACGTCAACCTCGTCTCGGTGGACATTCGCTCGAACGAAACGGCGATGCGGGTCGAGGGGACGCTGTTCGGAGAGACGATTCCACGCGTGGTGGCGATCAACGAGTACCGCGTCGAGTTCGAGCCGACCGGCTGGATCATCTATCTGGTCAACCGCGACGTCCCCGGTGTCGTCGGCAAAGTCGGAACGATCCTCGGAGACCGCGAGATCAACATCGCCGAGTACAACCTCGCGCGCTCGAAGAAATCGGGGCTCGCGATGGCGATCATCACGGTCGACACGCACGTCGATCGAGCCACGCTCGATTTTCTACGCTCGTTCCGCGAGATCGAGGACGTCCGCCTCGTCAAGCTGTAGACGGGAAGAAGAGTGAAGAGTGAAGATTGAAGAGTGAAGAAGAGGAGACATCGCGAAAGCTCGCGAGGATGTAGCACCGCCACCGGGAGGGCGAAGCTCCTGCTGAGCCGCACCGTAACACGCCACCGTAAAGTTGCCTGAAACCCGATCGGCAAGCGCCTCGCCCCGTAGCGCAGGCTTCCAGCCCGCCGCGGGAGAGACGAGGGGGAAAAGTCCGCCCCCTCTCATCCTGAGCAATTTGACCGGCGCGTTGCGCCGGTGAAGCGGGAATGAAAACCGGAGCCTGCAAAACTCCGCACCCCATACTCAAACCGACGTCGTCCCGAGCGGGCGGTCGGGTGGGCAAGCGAGGGACCTTGCAGGGTGGGACATCAGGCCAGGCGAAGCGCTGCAAGTGGGTCGAAGTCCAACAATTTCGTGGTCGTTTCATTAGGAGCCGCCGAAGGACGGCGACGGATCTGGGGGTGGCTCGCGAATCATCGTCATGGCGGGCCGGGGGAATCATTCATGAGCCCGCACCCAGATCCTTCGCCGTCCTTCGGCGGCTCAGGATGACGAGTTGTGAAGGCGTCGACCGTGTCCGGGGAAGCTCGTGAATCGCGGTTGAAGAGGCTCGCGGAAACTTAACCGGTTCTCTCGGCTTTTCGATTTGGGCAACAGCCCGTTCGTTCTTCGCCAGGTTCCCCAGGCAGACGATTTTGATCAGGCCGATTCACAAAGCTCAACTGTGATCCACGAGAAGCCGATCCAGATGCAGAAGCTGAAACTTTCGTGACACTTCTCCACCCTTCCTCTGGAGCCACAGCCTCGTTCGCGGAGAGGGAGAAGGGACATTGCCCCTCTCCCCGAATACAAAAATGGCCGGGAGGTTCGTCAGCCTCCCGGCCATCGTCCGCCCTCCCGCCCGGCTTTACCGCGACGCGGTCTTCTGCTCGCCTTCGTTCAGAAAATTCTCGAGAACCCAGAGCTCGCCTTTCGACGCGCCTGACGTGAACGCGATTTGCCTTCCATTCGGATGCATCTGGAGGCCCCTCAGTCGCGGCATCGAAAGCCCGATCAGCTCGGAGGGACCGCCTTCGAGAGGAACTCTCCAGAGCTGAACGTTCCGGTTCTTCATCGTCCCGTTTTCCCAGCGACCGAAGATCAGATACTTCCCGTCAGGGGTGAACACCATGCGTGCGTAACCCGCGATGTTCCTTCCTTCAATCTCGACGGGTTCACGAAGCAGAACTCGACGCTCTCCGCTCTCCAGATCGGTGATCGTGATCAGATCTTCCTTCCGGTAGTCGTTCTCCTGTTCCCTGACGACCATGTAACGCCCGTCCGGAGAGAGTCCGATGAAGCTCGTCGTCGGCTGCAGCGAGCTCTTGTAGATGACTTTGTCGGTGGCGCTCCCGATCTCGTGCGCAACGACCTTGAATCCCGTCTCCCCCTGCTGCGGGTAATAGAGCAGCGTGCCGTCCGGCGAGAATGCCGCTCCCCGGCTCTCGGTCTCACCAACTTGCCGCGATTCTCCCGTCTCGGCATCGATCACGAAAAGGCGAACGTCCGACGATCCTCTTCGAGCCGCCACCGCAAAGTACTTCTCGTCGGACGACCAGGCGATCGGGTCGCCCGGAATGAGACGGAGATCGGTCCCTGTCTCCCGTTCCTCTCCGGTTTCGAGATCGCGGATCACGAACCGTGGGGCCTTCGTGCCGCTGGCATTCGACCGACGCGAAACGAAGGCGATCTTCGACCCGTCGCCGTTCCACACCGGCCATTGGTCCTGCCCCACGCGCTCGGTCACCCGTCGCGGCGTTCCGACGGGACGTCCATGATCGTCGAGGTCCACGATGTAACCGTCGTACAGATCCGTCGACGTTCCATAGTAGAGATCGTCGCCGGTCAGCCCGAACAGATGATCCGCGCCGAAGTCGCTGCGCAGGATCACCGGTTCCCCGACGGGCTTGCCGTTCCTCACCCCGATCTGCCAGAGGGCACGTTCGCCACTTCTCTGGCTTCTGAAGATCACGTGATCTCCCCTCGGACAGAAGCCGACCGCGAATTCGGTGAAACCGCCGGGTGCCAGCAGCGTCGCATCACCGCCCTTTACCGATTGAAGAAAGATTCCGCGTGCCGCTCCACCATCCGGCGCATTCATGTAGAGCACCCAACGACCGTCGGGCGAGAACTCCACCGGATGGGGATGGCTCTCGAACCGTCCGAGAACATCGATGCTCGAGTCGCTCAGGTTCACGATCCCGAGCTCGTGTACGTTCTCGTTCCGCTCGATGCTGACGAGAAGTCGCCTGCCATCGGGGGAAAACCTGCCGGGCTCGACATAGAAATGGTTTTCGGCCGGGATCAGGACCCGTGGTTCTTCGTTCTTCTCGGTGGACACGAGCCGGAGCTCCACCGGACAACGTGGCTGGCAGAGACTTCCGTACCACGTATACGCCAGCCATTTCCCGTCCGGAGAAAACCTCGACTGGCCGCCGAATTCGTCATTCTCTCCCCATGGGCCACTGTGGGTGAGGAGGCGATTCGTACCATTCTCGAGATCCCTGATCGCCATGTCGCCAGTCTCCCAGGCGATGTAGGAAAAGTACCGCCCGTCCGCCGACACCTCTCCCTCCCCGTCCGGTATCTCATCCCACAGCATTCGTGCGGCCGGTACCGAGGCGACCTGCACCCTCTCCACGTCAGGTGGCGTCATCCGGGCCAGTCGCTCTCTCGCCGCCTCGACAGCCGAGGACTGGTCGGCGTACTCCCGCACGATCCTCTCGTACGCCTTCTTTGCCTCCGCCTGCCCCAGCTTCTCGTACGCCGCGCCCATCTTCAGAAGCGCTCGAACCGCGAGCGATCGGTCCCGCCCCGCCTGTTCGACGACCTGTCCATAAAGCGCGATCGCTTTCGGGAGATCCCCCATCGACCGTTCCGCCACCAGAGCCTGCTGAAACAGATCGTCGGCATCCGCCGCCATCAACGGCAGCGAGAACATGATCACCAACACAGCCACCACTGCTCGCACTAACCTTTCCATCTGATCCTCCTTTGCCATGCCTCCCAACTTAAGGCAGTGCATCATCGGAGTTGTCATCGCCGGTCGCCGCGCTCGTCGCATCCCGGCAAAATTTCCGTCATCATTCGATCGAAAAGTCGTCATGAAAGTGTGGAGTCCCCAGCGACCCACTTGTAGCCGACCCCGAAGATCGTCAGCAGATGCCGCGGACTCGACGGGTCATCCTCGAGCTTCGAGCGGAGAGAGGCGACGTGGTTGTCGACCGTCCGCGTCGAGGGGTAGTTCTCGTAACCCCATACTTCATCGAGCAAGGTTTCTCGTGACACGACCTCTCCCGGACGTGATGCGATGGCTCGCAGCAGTCCGAACTCTTTCCGCGTGAGGTGAAGCGGCTCACCATCGCGCCGGGCCTCGAAACTCCGGAAATCGACTTCGATGTCATCGAACTCGAGAACGTCCAGCAGTTCATGCGCAGGAGCGTGACGCCGCAGAAGAGCGCGGACCCGCGCGAGCAGTTCCCGGAGTGAAAACGGCTTCGTCACGTAATCGTCGGCTCCGAGGTCGAGGCCGAGGACCTTGTCTCCCTCTTCACCTCGTGCCGTCAGCATGATGATCGGCGTGGCGCTCCCTTCGTCACGCAGAGTGCGACACACCTCGTATCCGCTGAGCTTCGGCAGCATCAGATCGAGCAGCACCAGATCCGGTGAATGCTCGCGGATCGCGTCGAGCCCTGTTACTCCGTCCGCCGCGGCAATCACCTCGTAGCCCTCTCCTTCGAGATTGTCGACCAGGCCTCGCAGGATGGCCGGATCATCCTCGACCACGACGACGCGTGACATCAGACGGCCTCCAGCGGGAACGTGATCGTGAACTCGCTGCCGGCACCGGGACGGCTTTTCAACAGGAGCATCCCTCCGTGCATCCGGGCGATGTGGGCGACGATCGGAAGACCGAGTCCGGCACCGGTGACGCCGACGCTGTTGGTCGCGCGATAGAACTTCTCGAAGATCTTTTCTTTCTCCTCCTCCGGAATCCCGATGCCGTGATCGATCACCCGCAATGCGACGCCGTCCCCTTCCCGCTCGAGACGGACCTGCAGGTCGAGACAGTCGCCCGAGTACTTCATCGCGTTGGTGAGAAGGTTGAGCAGCGCCTGTTCCACCGCATCCTCGTCCACTTTCACCGGGGGAAGACCCTCCTCCACATGCAGAGCGAGACGGAATCCTTTCTGCTGGAGCGGATATGCGGCCCCTCGCAGCGAACGGCGCACGACCTCGCCCAGGTCGCGAGCCTCGAGCCGGTACTGTCTGTCGCCCCGTTCGATCTTCGAGAACTCCAGCACGTTGTCGAGGAGCCGGCTCAACCGCTCGCTCTCATTGAGGATGAGCTCCAGGTATTCGTCGCGCTGCTTCGAGGTGGCGGGACGCCCCATCTGGAGAGACTCGGCGAACATCCGGATCGCCGAGAGGGGCGTCTTCAGCTCGTGAGAGACGCTGGAGACGAACTCGGAGCGCAACTCCGCCGTCTCGACCTCGCGACGCACGTCGCGCAGAAGCATCCCGGCGGCCGTGAGGCTCGTCAGAAAGACGAATCCAAGCGCCAGGAAGAAGAATGTCCGGCGCGATCGCGCCGCCTCGTCGACTCCCGCCGGGACGGGCGGCAGGGCGATGCCGATTCCGGGAAACGACGTGCTTGCGACCACACCGTCCTCGTTCCATCCCCGGGTGAGGTGCATCCCTTTGAGGGTCGGGTCCCGTGCGATCATCGCATCGATCAGATCCTCGGCAGCCACCGTGATCACCGCTTCCTTTCCACCTACCTCGGCGGAACCGACGATCCAGAGCCAGTCGCCGAACACCGTCCAGCTCTCCCGCAGCCCGTTTCCGTCTGCCGGCTGCGGCAGGACCGCCGGCAGGTTGTGCTGTAACTGGTTCGCGCGAGAGATTCTCTCGAGGCGCGCCTCGACCATAGCGGTGAGGGGTGCCGAGCCGAGAGCCGACGCGATGTCCGAGAGGAGGTGGAGGGCGGCGGGGGGCAGCTCGATCGATGGATCGAGGTGGCGCTCGAGCCACGGCACCATGTCTCCGGTGCCCGGTCCCGCCAGACGTTCCGCAGCATAGAGTGCGAGTGGGATCTGCTGATCGTCACGTGCCGATGGAGGCAGCCGCAGGACCTCCCGATACGAGATCAGAGCCTCCTCGGCTCTCCCCGTGCGGTGGAGCGCACGCGCCAGAAGCAGCTTCGCATAGGCTGCCTCCGAGTCGCTCCGGCTGATCTCCACGCCGTGACGGTAGTGACGGAGGGCTCGATCGGGACGGCCCGCGATCAGTTCTTCCGCCTCTCCGCGCGCGATTGCGGACCGCACCTCCGGCGTGGAGGGCCACGGCTCGTAAGACTCCGGGGCGGACCAGGGGAGCTCGAGAATCGATCCGTTGCGAAAGGCGATGAGCTCCGGGACGGGATCGGGAGTCTGTCCCGACGACAGGGCGAGACGGACGCGGTCGAGCCGATGCAGCATCCGCTGCTCGATCTCCGCGGCGAATCGTTCCCGCACTTCGCGATCCCGGTTCCGTTCCAGTTCCTTCTCCTGATCGACCATACGGGAGGCAAGGATCAGAAGCAGAAGGCCCGGAATACCCGCGACCAGTAATGCGAGCGCCACGCGGCGCCGAGGACCGCCCGAAGAGATTCTCATGTCGGCTAAGGAGTCATTCTAGTGCGCAGTCCCGCCGAAGATGTCATGAAAGTGTATTGAAACCTTCGTTGCGCGCAAAACCGTTTGGACGTGTGCCTCGCGCCTGATTCTGGAACTTCGTAAGGCGTCGAGAATGCCCTGCCGACACACCTCGACCTCACACCTTGCTGATCGAGGATCGATCAGTTCGAGACAGTGGTGGACCCATGGCGCTGGTAGATTTCCCGGAGCGCCTCCGCCTGTTGCTCCAGCCTCTTTGCCAGAGACGCGTACCGCGGATGCTGACGTGCTGTGGCAAGGTTCGGATCTCTGTCGAAGGTTGGGAGCGAAGCGAAGCCATCGTGAGCGGCTCGGTCGAGCCATTCGACCGCCTCCTCGCCGTTGCCGAGCACCGAGTGTACCGACGCGATCACGTGCTCGGTGTGATGGAAATGACCAAGAGTTTCCTGCCGGCCGCCCAGGGTTCGTTCCACGAGCTCGAGAGCTTTCTGACGCTCCCCCTTTTTTGCTGCAAGGAGCGCGTACAGCGCCTCCAGCGACGGGCCCTTAGCGGCGCCGGATGGCTGTTCCGCAATCTCATTCAGAAGTTGCGCTGCCTGATCGGTGCGACCCGCGCATACGAGAGCATGTGCTGCGTCACGGCCCGGCATTCGAGAGAACGCTTCTACGGCTGCTGCGCACTCTCCTCGCCAGAACAAGATGAGCGCGTGTCGACGGGCCCACCGGACATCACTCGGATCGAGGTCGCGTGCGAGCTCGATCTCGTACTCGGCTTCGTCCAGCAGACCGACGTGAGCGAGAATCCTGGCGGCCGTCCCGTGAGCCGGCGCTGACTGATTGTCGAGCGCAATCGCCCGGAGCGAGTCGACGAGCGCCTCCCGGTGTGGAAATCCGCGAGGCTGGGTCCAGATCAGCTGCGCTCTGGCAACGTATGCATCGGCAAGGTTCTCATCAATCGCGAGCGCCTTCTGGACGGCAAAAAAGGCCTTCTGCTCCCATTCAGGCGTCGGCTCCACGCGGAAGAAGCGCTCAGTATAAGAATGCGCGAGTGCCGCCCATGCTTCGGCGTGATCCGGCTTTCGCCGAACGACCTCTTCGAATGCAGCGATCGTCCGGAGATCCTCTCCGCCATGCTTCCCGCGGAGGTACCGGGCCTGGATGTAAAGATCCTCGACCGACTCGATCCGGGTCTCGGTCGGTCCGGCGTCCCGATACGTGAGCCACATGCCGGTGCCAGCCGCCGCCAGCAGAAGGATCACGGCAGCGGCAATCCAGCGGCGACTTCTCGGTTTGCGGCTGCTTTCAGGCAGGGTGGTCGCAGCCGCCCTTCCCGACGAGCTGTCGCGGAGGAGTCGCTGAAGCTGAGCGCGCAGCTCGGACGCACTCTGGACTCTCAGCTCCACCCGCTTCTCGAGGGCGGCCAGAATCGTCTGCTCGAGCTCGCGGGGAACTTCGCGGTTCAGCTCGGAAGGGGAAACCGGCTCGTGGTTGAGGATTCCGTCGAAGATTGAGGCGTGAGTGGCTCCCTCGAAAGGACGCTGACCCGTCGCCATCTCGTAGAGAACTGCTCCCAGTGAAAAGATGTCCGAGCGGGCGTCCACCGCTTCCCCTCGCGCCTGTTCGGGCGACATGTAGGCGGTCGTGCCGAGCGCCGTTCCGGGGATGGTGATCTCGTCCCTCCGGATCTGCGTGGAGTCATCCGCGGAACGATAGGTCAGATGCGGCTTCGGCTCGAGCCGCGCCAGTCCGAAATCGAGAAGCTTCGCGTCGCCCCGGGAAGTAACGAAGATGTTCGCCGGCTTCACGTCGCGGTGGATGATGCCCGCGGAGTGCGCAGCATGAAGCGCGTCGGCGATCTGAGTTCCCAGAACGAGCACCCGCTCGACCGGCAGCGGCTTACCGGAAATCAGGTGCCTCAGCGTCTGACCTTCGAGCTTCTCCATCACGAGGAACGGCCGCCCTTCGTGCTCACCGATGTCGTGAATCGTGCAGATGTAGGGATGATTCAGAGCTGACGCAGTCTCCGCTTCTCTCTTGAACCGCTGCGTCGCGGCAGCATCGTACCCGGCGTCCTCCACCAGAAACTTCAGTGCGACTTTGCGGTGAAGGCGCTGGTCTTCGGCTTCGTAGACCACTCCCATGCCGCCGACTCCGAGCTGGCTTACCACGCGGTAGTGCGAGACGATCTCGCCGATCATGGATCCGCCCATTCTAGCCCTCCTTTCTCACCGGCTGTCGCGGCAGCGGATCAGAATGGCCGTCTTGATACAGGGTCACGCCTCCGTAATTCGGTTCAGTTGCCCGAATCTGATCCGGAGTAGAATCCTTTCGAGCCCAAAAATGTGCGAGGAAACGAAAAACGAAGGTGTGACCCCCAAATTGATGACCCCGGCGTCGTCATGTACGTCTTCGGCTTTCGCGCCGGCTGGGAATGGGCGGCGCAGTCGATGGACTTGCCGGCGCTCCCGTCGCCACAATGAATTGCAAAGCCCGTTAAGTTACTTTTCTAGCTGTGGCCCTAACTTTATCAGCCTCAGCTAGTCAGAAACTCCGCGACCGTCCTCCATGCGCCGGTCGTACTGAGCGCGAGACGCCCAGGTACCGACAACACCAGAAGTGCTCCGCCCCACTTGTAGACCGGATGCACCTTTCGCCGCGTGGTGAAGTCGTAGAGAACGGCCGCCAGAAGGAAAATAAATGTCAGACCGTAAAATGCGAGCGGTCCGAGTGGCAGGACTCCGGGAAGACGTGCCACCGCCGCTGTGATGATGGTGATGTACGCCAGCATCATCAGTCGCTTGTGCGACTCTTTCCTCCGTCGAAGCCACAGCGCTGCACCCACGAATCCGGCGAACAGAACGATGTCGAACAGGGGAATCACGAGAAAGACCAGCGGGTCCACGCCGGGAGGGGCCGCGCCCGCTCGCGCGCTTGCGACCGCGGTACTGAATCCTGCGACCACCATGAGCCCGGCGACTACCGCGCCCGCGGTGCCCAGCAACCGGTGCGCCCTCACCCTGCGACTCGCAATCAGGGTGGTCTGGACGACGAAGAGCAACACCCAGCCGCTGAACAGCGCCGCGTGCAGGTGGATCAGGGGAGTGAGGCTGGCTCCGCTGATGGTCGCACCAGCCGTTCCGGGGGAGAGGGCCCGGAGATAATACGTGGGGGCGAAGCCCACCAGCACGACGACCGCCATGATGATGGCCATGCCGCTGTAGAAGATACGATCGTAGAACGAAACTCCATACGGCGCTTCGGACTTCAGCTCGATCGCGGACATTGCAAATCCTCCTTCGGTCTTTCAGAAGAAATATTTTACATCCACCGAACTTCGATCGGTATGGAAATCCTGAGGTTCCCTGCCCTCTTGATCGTAAGGGTTATAGAGGGTCAGACCTTCTTTTTCAGTCGTGCGAATCGAGTTGACCCATACGGGCGAGCCGTCGAGCGGGTCTCTCCCGACTGTGAGAATCTGATATTCGTCAGCGCCTTCGACCTCTCGCCAGAACATAGAGGGTCAGACCTTCGTTATTCGGTTCAGTCGAGCACTGGTGGCCCGAAGCTTGGACGGAGCCGCAAACTGATGCTTCCCACGCTTCTCCCCGACTCCGTTTTTCCCACGAGTCCGAGACCCCGCAGGATAGCATCGTCAGAGAGGGTCACACCTTCGTTATTCAGTTCATAGCGCGAATCTGACCGCTGATCTGATCCACGAGGAGCCGCTCAGGTGCAGTCCAACCGTTGCCCGAAGTGATCGCTCTTCTCCTTCGGAAGGGAAACTTTCGTGACAATTCTCCGAGGAGTAGAATGCTTTTAAGCCTCAAATATGCGCGATGAATCGAAAAACGAAGGTGTGACCCCCATTACCCATTACGAAATGGATCAGCTCACGCGCCGGACTCGGAAAGGTTCACGCGCGTAGCGAACGATCTCGAGCTCGGAATGATCGAGCGGTGCGGCGGGTGGGGTCGGACCATCCGCTGCACAGTCTGGATCAGAGAGTGAACGAAAGCCTGACACTGAAGGTTCGTGGTGGGACGACTACCACCGGGACAACGCCAGACGCAGAACAGGCTCGGCGAACAGCGGCAGGGTGAGCAATAGCATCGCCATGGTCCAGAGGCGCCCTGCGTACCATGCCCAACGCCGCACACCGAGTCGACGTTCCACGATGATGACCACTGGCTGAATGAGAAAGAACGCGCCCCACGAGATCGCCGGGACGGTTCCCAGAGCTGCACCCATCGCGTACGCGTGAATGGCCGCGCTGAGGACGAAACAGGAAAACCACGCAAGACCCACATTCCAGCGCACCAGAGGTTTGAAGCATCGCTCCTGCAGGATGCGCGTCATGACCAGGTTCCATCGCCTCGACCAGAACTCGCTGACCGTGGGGGCGCGGTAAGGGGCGTCGTTCACTGCAGGAATCGCGCGGCCGAACGCCGCAGCAAGGAGCTCGAGCGTTCCTGCTGCGAGCTCGAGGGCGCAGAACACGGCAACGCCGGCGGCGATCCACAGAACCAGGCG